>CALPQA020000390.1 GCA_943325595.2 Auritidibacter sp. Marseille-P8566 | reverse complement strand
TATTATCTACAGCACCACGATTTTGTAACATAATGTACAACACCAATTTGCGAATGTTCAGGACTTCCTAAAGAAACGCATCCTGTTAAATTACCAGAATTAATATCATCAGCTTGACTATAATTATAATCCGCCCAAGCAGCATTTGAACTTAATCCAATACCAACACTATATACCGTATTCCAAAAAGAACAACTTCCACCACCAGCGGATTTAGACATACTATCAAATGTAACTTTTACAGATTCAATTGCGGTTAACTCTCCTAATAACACAAGTAAAACTTTAAATTGAACATCATCTTGAATTAATTTTATATCCATATTGTTAAGAATCCCTTTATATTTTGGGGTTTCAACATACAATTGAGATTTTATGGAATATATTTTGTAATTATTATTGTTATTAAAACTTAATATATTTTCTGAATATTTAAAATCATAATTTGAAAGATTCACAAGTGCTTTGTTTAAATAAAAACCTTTAAATGTTGATAATTTAATACTTGTACCATTTATTAAAATTTCTTTAACTCCCAAATTTATAGTTCCTTTTGAAAGAGTACTTGTTGATTTACTAATTAAGGAAAAGTTTTCATTTTGCCCAAAAGATAAACCTGTAAACATAATTGTGGCAATTAAGCCGAAAATTAATTTTTTCATAATATTTAAAATTCCCCTTGCAGACTATCTGCCATTAATGAACGAAAACTTTGGGTACAAATGTGTATTTAGTTATTTTGTTCCGTTCCGCTGGTTACTAATTTTTAATTTTGAGTCGCATCTTTTATGTTAAATAATCCTTTCGATTATTCTTTTAGTAATTTTTCAGCGTTTTCGTCGGTCAAAAATTTTCTGCCAACGTTCCCGCGCTTGTAGCAGTTGGGGATAAATATTCACTTTTCTTTCGGTTAAAGACTGAACTTTATAAGTACAAGACAAACTTTAAAATAAGCCTTTCGCCCCAATTGCTACAAACGTGTGTTGGCAGATGTTTTATTATTTTGTTCCGCAATTTTGTTCGTATAATTCCACAATTCTGCCGTAACCATTTTTCTTAAAATCATCTTTGTTAATTAATTTCACTAAAGCTGGACATTCTTTTCCAAAGTGTTTTTCTACAATAGTCATAAAATATTTCCATGAGTTAACTGTTATTGAAAACCCACTTGCGTCAGCTTCGTAAAATTCTAAAGAATAATCTTGTCCTTCTCGATTAATATATAAATCTCCAGAAGATGTAAAACTACCAGTAATTGTTGCTCCGCCTATGGCTCCTCCACCAGCTCCAGTTGTCATAAACCAAGCCGAATATAGATTTATTTTGCCTTCCTTTATTACTTTAACACAAGCCCATTTTTTATGTGCTCTAAAAGAATTATCTTTGCTAAAAGCATTAAAATAAGCTAAATGAGTAATTGCAAATTTTACTTCTTGTCCTTTTTCATTATAAACAATGAAAGATTTAATTTGTTCTAAAGGATATTTTTCAGTGCTACCTTTTTCTTCTAGTCTAAATTTAATTTTATTATTTTCGGAATCGTCAGGTATTTCTATAAATCCTTTTTTTGTTGAATTATCAGTAAAAGTCATAATTCCAGAGTGAAACTTTGCAAAAGATACAAATGGAATTAACATTAAAAGGTAAATTAGTTTTCTCATTTTAAATTATTTTAGGTTGTTTTTATTTTTTCGTTTTTTTCGGCAAAATATCTGCCAACTCATATATTGCCGCAACAAAGTAGCGTATATACGCCTATATTTGGGTAGATTGTCGCAACTATAGTTCTTTTTAATCCGATGGGTGTAATTAATTCATATATAAATAAAAAATTGTAAACATCTTAAATTTAAAAAATTGTTGTTGTAAATTAACTAAGCAATTCATCTGCTGAAAAATTCTATTTTCAACAAAAAATTACTTATGGTAATTCTTACTTATTGTTTGCTCAATTTCATTTAAGCAGCAATAATTTCAATAAATTTTGTAGGTTAATTAGTGCGTTTAAATTGCTATTCCTTAAAAAAAATAGCGGTTTAAACAAGAAAAAACGTTAGGTATTATTACAATCGCTAACAAAAAACTCAGCAAATACAGGGGTTACATTTGCAGATACTATTTAAATTCTATTAAACAAGAATAAAACTAATTATTGAAATAAAAAAAATAATTTATCGACAAAAACTAAAAAAACTAGACCAATAGATTTTAAATGTGCAAAAAAACACCTAATTCATTCAAAAAATCAATAGATGTGAAATTAGAGTTGTCACTAAAAACAACTCACACAAAATAAAATAATTCAAACAGCGTTCTCTGCCAGAACGCTTTATTTTTGGAATAGAATTTGTAGTTTTACACCCTATTAAATTTTCACTATGAAATCTTTACGCTATTTATTACTTTTTACTTTATTTTGCTTTGGTTTTCAAAAAACTTCAGCTCAGGTATATCGTTTTAAAACCAGTAGTCTGAGCGTTATAGACAAAAACGATAAAGGAGCTTGGAACAAATGGTCGGATTTTAAAAAAGCCGAAATTTTAATTACTTTGGATGGTAAAAAAGACCGGTTTATAGTAAATTCTAAAGAATTACAATTGTATAAAATTGATTCTTATTTGGAAAAAGTTTCTACTGAAAATGACGATACAATGGGTTTCAGTTGTACCGATAACGATGGGGCTAAATGCATTATCCTAATCGTTACCAGAAAAAAGGAAAATAACAGAATGCAGTTTTACATCAATTATACCGATTTAAAAATGGTGTATAACATCTATAATACCAAATAATTTTGATCGAAAATAAAGATTTTACTTATTCGAAAGCAGAAAAATTAAAAAGCAGAAGGATTATAGATTTACTATTTTCAGAAGGGAAGTCCGTTTCTAAATATCCGTTGCGCTTGGTGTATGCACCTACCGAAGGAATAGATGAAAAATTATTGTTTGGCGTTTCGGTTTCGAAAAGAAATTTTAAAAATGCCGTAGATAGAAATTATTTCAAGC
>CALPQA020000389.1 GCA_943325595.2 Auritidibacter sp. Marseille-P8566 | reverse complement strand
TATAGGTAATACAATCTTTTGCCACTTCAATATGCAAGTGGGCAGGTAACATTGAAATGACAATGTCCGCTTTTTGTATTTCGGATTTTCTTTGTTTTTCGTCAAATATATCTAAGGCAATTGCAGTTGAGTTGGGATGGTTATTCGTTTTTCGTTGCGCCAATTCTAATGCAATATCACCAATGGTAACATGAAGTTGTTCTTGCTCCGATTTTTCTAGCAAGTAATGTATTAGTGAAGATGCCGATCTTCCGGCACCGATGATTAGTATCGCTCTCATATTTATAATTATAACACAAATGTATGAATTTGTTATATTTATAACTATTTAAAAATAAAAAAAACACACAGAATTAACAGTGTGTTTCTAAGGAAGCAGTTTTTTTGTAGTTTATTCTAGGTCTTCTAATTCTTCTAAATCTTTTTTGGCTTCCTTTTTAGATTCTGCTTTTTTGGTATCAAATTGCTTGTCGACTACCACTTCGTCTTTGGTAAATACTTCTTTGCCAACTACAAACACGAGTGATAAGATTGCAAACAACAAGAGCACTTTTACTAATTTACCTTGTTTGGCATCGGTTTTTTTGAGTGCTAAAATGCCAAATAGTATGGCAATTCCAATTGGGATAATGGCTAAAGTTCCGAGGGGTAAAAATGCAAATACAATACTTAAAGTGGTAAAAATACTTGCTATTACTAAATATACTTGTCTCATAATTTGTGAATTAAATTCCAGTTGCGTTTGATAATGTTAATTGTCCGGTTCCAACAGGAATGCTGAATTTGATTAAAGTGGGAATTTTTTTTGCATCGGCTGTGAGCCAAATTAAATTTTTGTCTTTTCCTTTTAGAGCCTCTGTTTTGGCGGCGATAGCAATTTTATAGCAGTTTTTTGATCCTAAATTTCCTGCAGCAACCGTTTCATTACCCATAAATTTCACGACTACTGGAATTTCTTTTTCGTCAAAAACAATTATGAACGATTTTGTTTGTCCATTTTTATAATTTTGGAAATCAATGGTTCGTAATTTATAAAGTATCGAAACAATGTCTTGTGTGGAATTGCCCACGGTGAAAGTCTTTTTGGTTTCGGGTTTGTTTCTCTTTTTTGAGTTGCTCAGCACCGTTTTTCCATCGGGTTTAAAAATGTATTTTTCGGTTTTCGTATAACCGCCTTCGTTGATGCTTCTTTTATAAAGGCTAGGGCGAAGGGTTTTTGGGTCCACATACGACTCGTATAAATCTCTAATTTTAAAAAAAGAATCCCATTTACTGAAGGTTGCGGCTTCGCAAGAAAGATGCAGAAAGGACTTTTTAGAAGTTTCCATTATTTCGGTTTCCATTTTCACTTGTGCAATATGCGTCATCAATCCACTCATATTATAGGAAGCCGCATAAACAAGTTTTTCGTTAGGCTTTATTTGTGAATAGCTAAAATTTAGCATCCAGATTAGGGAAACAAAAAGGAATAATTTTCTCATTTTATATATATTAAAAAGCAAAAGTAAGGTTATTTGCTTTGGTTAAAAACGTTAAAAAAGAATATTTTACATCAATTTCAATGGATAACGCATATTTTTGTAATGTATTTTACAAATCACGATAATGGAGAAAAAAATAATTCGAACGGCAGCTATTTTAGGAATGACAGCAATTATTTTGGGCGCTTTTGGAGCACATGCTTTAAAGAAAATTTTAAATCTTACGGAATTAAACACCTTTGAAACTGGAGTTAAATACCAAATGTACCACGCTTTGTTTTTATTGTTTATTGGCACCAATAATGCTATTGCAAATAAGAACAAAACGACGATTTTTTACTTCATAATTTCGGGTGTGTTGGCTTTTTCGGGTTCTTTGTATTTATTGGCTATAAATAAGGTACTTCCAGTTGATATTAGAGCATTTGGATTTGTAACTCCAATTGGAGGATTATTACTTATCATGGGATGGTTTTGGTTATTTGTCAGTTTTTTTCGTAAAAATTCATAATTTTTGAGAAAAATGCAAACTAGGTGATTATAAATAATTACTTTTGCTTGATAAATAATCCAAATTAAATTAATTCTATGGACAGTTACATTCAATCTACTATATCGATTTCGTTAGAAAAATATGGTATAAAAAACACGCATGAAATTATATATAATCCTTCTTTTGATTTCTTATATAATGAAGAATTAAATTACAATTTAGAAGGTTTCGAAAAAGGACAATTAGGAGAGTTAGGAGCGGTAAATGTAATGACTGGTGTTTTTACTGGTCGGTCACCAAAAGATAAATATATTGTTAATGATGCAGTTACCAAAGATACGATTTGGTGGGCATCAGACAAAGCCATAAATGACAACAAGGGAATTTCTCAAGACACGTGGAATTTGCTCAAACAAAATACTTCGGAGCAACTTTCAGGTAAAAAATTATATGTGGTAGATGCTTTTTGCGGTGCCAATGAAAATTCAAGGTTAAAAGTGCGTTTTATTATGGAAGTGGCTTGGCAAGCGCATTTTGTAAAAAACATGTTCATTCGTCCAACAGAAGCAGAATTAGATTCTTTTGGAGAACCTGATTTTGTGGTGATGAACGGTTCAAAAACTAGCTTCAAAGAATATGCCGTAAACGGATTGAATTCAGAAGTATATGTAGCCTTCAATTTAACCGAAAAAATCCAATTAATTGGAGGAACTTGGTACGGTGGTGAAATGAAAAAAGGCTTGTTTTCGATGATGAATTATTATTTACCATTGAAGGGAATTGCATCAATGCATTGTTCTGCAAACGAAGGGAAAGAAGGCGATGTAGCTATCTTCTTCGGACTGTCGGGAACTGGTAAAACGACTTTATCCACTGACCCAAAACGGGCTTTGATTGGAGACGACGAGCACGGTTGGGATGATGAAGGCGTTTTTAATTTTGAAGGGGGTTGTTATGCCAAAACAATTGACTTAAGTCAGGAAAACGAACCCGATATTTTCGGCGCTATTCGTAAAAATGCCTTGTTGGAAAATGTAACTCTGG
>CALPQA020000388.1 GCA_943325595.2 Auritidibacter sp. Marseille-P8566 | reverse complement strand
TGGTCAAAATATGGTCCTGAACCTTCGTATGTTTATGGATTTATCAACGCAATTGCGGTTTTAATCATTGCGTGTCCTTGTGCTTTAGGATTAGCAACTCCAATGTCAGTAATGGTTGGTGTTGGAAAAGGAGCGCAGTTTGGTATTTTAATAAAAAATGCCGAAGCCTTGGAAAATATGGATAAAGTAACAGTTCTAATAACCGATAAAACAGGAACGCTTACCGAAGGAAAACCCACCGTTGATAAAATAGTGTCTTATCAAAATAAGGAAAATGAAGTTCTTCAATTGGCTGCTTCATTAAACCATTACAGCGAACATCCATTGGCGCAAGCAGTTGTGAATTTTGCCAAATCAAAGAACATTACTTTCCAAGAAATCCTAAATTTTGAAGCGATTCCAGGAAAAGGAGTTGTAGGTTTAATCAATACTACTAAAATTGCATTTGGGAATAAAAAACTAATGGAACAAGAAAATATTGTTATTTCAGAAACCATAGAAAATGAAGTCGAAAACGAACAAAAGTTAGGAAAAACAGTTTCTTATCTTGCAAAAAATTCAGAAGTTATTGGATACGTAACGATTTCAGATGCTATTAAACCAACAAGTAACGTCGCAATATCGGAATTATTAATACAAGGAATTAAAGTCATAATGCTAACTGGCGACAATGAAAATACTGCAAAATCAGTAGCCGAGGCTTTACAATTAAGTTCTTTCAAAGCCAATTGTTCTCCAGAAGACAAACTTCAAGAAATTAAAAAGCTACAAGAAGCAGGAGAAATCGTTGCAATGGCAGGTGACGGAATCAATGATGCGCCTGCATTGGCTCAAGCCAACATAGGAATTGCGATGGGAAATGGAACTGATATCGCTATAGAAAGTGCTGAAATTACCCTTATAAAAGGAGATTTACAAGGAATCGTAAAAGCCAAAAAACTGAGTCATAACGTGATGAAAAACATCAATCAAAATTTATTTTTTGCTTTTACCTATAATGTATTGGGAGTTCCAATAGCCGCTGGAATTCTCTATCCATTTTTCGGAATATTACTTTCACCGATGATTGCCGCTTTAGCGATGAGTTTTAGTTCTGTTTCTGTAATTACAAATGCCTTACGATTGCGGAGTTTGAATTTGAATAAATAATAACTGACCTTGTAAAAACATATATTTAAATGATTTCAATTACTTAAAAAAACCTAAAAATATAAAACAAGAAAATGATTATTTCCCCAGTCTCTATTGTTTATCAATACTTTCATTTTAATTGGAGTTTAGTGAATTTCATTTGAGGAGTTATCCTTGAGGAGTTATCCTTGAAGAGATTCGAAGAGATTGAGCCTAAAGCTGTAAATTCAATTGCAGACCGAAAAGGGCAATTCACTCCTACTTGATTTAAAATTAGAAGTCTTTAAAATCTAAACTTTGGACTAAAAAAGCATAACAAATCGAAATCTTTTGGACTTAAATTATTGATGAATTTACGTTCTTTTACCACTTTGAAAACAATTAATTTTTTTTCTCGACAGGTTAATTTTAACATTTATCCGAATCTGTCTTGCATTGATATCTAATAATTTATGAACAAATCATGCCTCCTTAATTTTAGCTATAACCATTGGAAGTATAACGCATTAATTGTTGGCTCAATGCCCATGTATCCATTTGAAATTAGTTTTGGAAATTGCTGGTGGTTATAGTCAGCAAATTTTAAGAATTCCATTTTTAGCATACCTTTTTCAGGGATGAAACTCAAAAATCACTTGTTAAATATTGTATTATTCCCTATCGTAATCAATTTAAATACTAAATTTGCTTCTACTGTAATACACAGTATTCTATCATTTTTATAGACTTATGAAACTAAAACATTTTTTTTACGCTTTAATACTAGTTGGTTTTGGCGTTTTTATAACTTATCGGATTTCGCAAAACAAAGCTAAAAGCGAACTGTCCAATGATAAATCTGGTAAAGACAAGCCGTCGAATGTGAGCGGAATTGTTGTGAAATCTCAAGTTTTCGATTCAAATTTATCACTTTCGGGTTCATTAGAAGCAAATGAGCAAGTAGAAATTCGGAGTGAGGTATCAGGAATTGTAGAAGCTATTTATTTCAAGGAAGGTGCTACTGTTACTAAAGGTCAAATACTGTTTAAAGTTAACGATATTGAATTGAGAGCGCAACTCGGACAAGCGAAAACCAAAGAAAGTTTGGCGTCTGAAAATGAAAGAAGGGCGAAACTTTTGTTGCAAAAAGAGGCCATCAGCCAAGAAGAGTATGATATTGCACGTGCCGATTTTAAATCTGCTCAAGCACAAAGTGAACTTATAAGAGCTCAAATTTCTAAAACTTCCCTAAAAGCTCCTTTTACTGGAAAAATTGGATTGCGCTCGATTTCTCCAGGAACCTATATTACACCTAGTATTTTGGTTGCAAAATTGGTGAATACTTCTAAATTGAAAATCACTTTTTCAATTCCAGAAAAATACGCCAACCAAGTACAATTGAACTCGGTACTGCGTTTTAAAGTTGAGGGTTCCGATGAAAACTACACTGCAAAAATCTATGCTTTGGAACCTGAAATCTCCGTAAATACAAGAACGCTACAAGTGCGGGCCATCGCAGAAAATGAAAAAGGAAAATTATTTCCTGGTACCTTTGCCGAGGTTTCTTTTCCGTTGGATAAAATTAAAAATGCTATATTAATTCCTACAGAAGCTATTATCCCCATTCAAAACGGCAAGAAAGTATTTGTTTCAAATGCAGGAAAAGCTCACGAAATTATGGTAGAAACAGGTACTAGAACAGCTACTTCTGTTGTAATTCTTTCAGGTCTTAAAGTGGGCGATACAATTCTAACCAGTGGAATTATGTCTTTGAAAGAAGAGGCGCCTATAAAAGTAAAAATAAAGTTATAGGTTATTAATTATGGAACCTATATCTAGTTAACGATTAGGATTTCATGATTCATAACCCATAACTCATAATTCAAATAAATATGAGTTTATCAACATTAAG
>CALPQA020000387.1 GCA_943325595.2 Auritidibacter sp. Marseille-P8566 | reverse complement strand
TAGCATTACTTAATTTAGGTAATATTTATTTTATGCAAAAAAACTATGAAGGTGCCGAACCTTTATTTGTAGAATCATTAAACATTGTAGGGGATAAACTATATAAAAAAAAAGAAACCACTTTAAAATCTTTTCAAATTAAATTTGAAAATGCGAATTCTATATTTTTTAAATTGGAAAGGAAAAGTAAAAAAAACTTAATTGAAAATTATCCTAATTATTCAAATGCATTATGGAATTTAGGATATTATTATGAAAAAATTAATTTGCATGATAAAGCTGAAATTTTTTACTTAAAGTCAATATCTATTATAAACCAAACTTTAAGTGATAACAACATTGATTATGCTAAAGCAATAAATAGATTAGGAGTTTTTTATAAAGAACAAGAAAAATATAAATTAGCGGAAGAAAATTTTAGCCATTCCTTATCAATTACATATAAAGTTTCAGGGAAAGTAAACCCTAATTATACAAATACTCTTTTAGAATTAGCAGATTTATATAAAGATCAAGGTAAATTTAGAAAAGCCGAATCATGTCTATTGAAATCATTATCAATTGAAAATCTAAAAAATGCGAAGCCAGATTTATTTTACCCTAGAATTCTTTATGATTTAGGTAATTTGTATAAAAAAAGGGAAATGTATGAGGAAGCGGAATTTTATTTATCTAAATCATTAAAAATAAGAAAACAATTAACCGGAGATGATTATTTTTTCTTTGGAACAGAAATGAATGAATTAAAGAATTTATTCAACCTTCAATGTAAATACGAAAAAGCTGATTCATTAAATATACAATCATTAAATCTTAGAAGAAATGCATATGAAATTTATGATAATACTTACTCATATGATTATAGGAATTATTTATATGATTTAGGGAATTATTATTTAAATAAGGGAAACGCTATAAAAGCAGAATTATATTTTAATAAGTCATTAACTGTTAGTTATAATTATTCATCAACATTTGATGAAGATAGTACTGCTTTTGCACAATCATTAAAACGGCTTGCAATTTTTTATAGAGAACAAGAAAAATTTGATAAATCAGAAGAATTGTTTTTACAATCTATCGCGATAATAAAAAAAGAATCTGGAGAAAACAAATACTTTATTAATGATTATCTTATTAATCTAGCTATCCTATATCGTGAACAAAACAAATATGACAAATCTGAACAATTATTATTAGAATCCTTAAATAATGTTGGAAATAATGATGAAAATGATGAAGCTAATTATTCTACAACAATTTTTAGAGAACTTGCTTATCTATATGAATTACAAGGGAAGTACGAGAAAGCAGAATCTTTTTATTTGCAATTTGTGGAAACCAATAAGACAAATTTAATACCCAGTAAAAATGATTATGTCAGTGCAATTTCTGAATTGGCTCATTTTTATTGGAGAAATTTAAAATTTAAAAAATCCGAGCCATTATTTTTAGAAGTTTTAAACGCTAAAAAGAAAACTTTTGGGGAAAATCATAAAGATTATATTCATGTTTTAAAAGATTTAGCATTATTATATCAAGAAATGGGTGATACTATAAATAATTCTAAACCATCTATATATATTAATTTATTTTTTAAACCATACCAGAATCAAATATTGAATGCATCATCATTCTTGACATCCTATGAATTTAATTCCTATATTTCAAATATAAATAATGATAAATTCATTCCCTTATCCTTTCTCAACCATTACCCAACTCAATATCCTGAAATTAATATTGGTTGCTATGAGACAGAACTATTACTTAAAAATCTATTATTACATAATCAACAACGCATATTTAAAATTATTCAAGAAAGAGGAGACCAATCTTTAAAAATTAAATATGAAAAATTATTAAGTAATAAACGTCAAATAATAAAATTTACTGAATTTCCAATCGATAAAAGACCTAAAAGGTTAGAGGCAATAATTGATGAGACAGAAACATTAGAAAAAGAATTAGTTGCAAATACTGCAACTTTATCCAAGGTAAAAAACATATCCTCCCTGAATTGGAAAGATATTCAGAAAAAATTAAAACCAAATGAAATTGCTATTGATTTGGTTTCATTTGAATATTATGATAAAAAATGGACAGACAGTATCATTTATGGAGCTTTAATTGTAAATAAATTATGTAAGTTTCCTAAATACGTCTCTTTATTTGAACAAAAGCAATTAGAAATTTTATTGGATAGAATAAAAAATCAACAAATTAATATACAAATTGACAAACAATATTCAGATAAATCCATAAGTGATTTGTTTTTAAAACCATTAGAAAATGAATTAGAAGGTATAACCACTATTTATTTGTCGCTATCAGGATTAGGTAATCAAATTGATTTTGGGGCATTACCAATAAAAGACACCCAAACTTTTGGAGAAAAGTATAAACTTCATATTTTAAATTCTCCCGCTGAATTAATAGATTATAAAGTTGCTACTTTGGAAAAGAAAAGTAAAATTGAATTACTGCTCTATGGAGGAATTAATTACACTAAAAGTAATGGGAATTCAAGCCTAAATGTAGATGATAATGCAATATCATCCAATGAAGATTTTATAAATTCTTCTAAAAGAAGCGGTATTGAAGCGTTGCCAGGAACTTTGACAGAGGTTAATTCAATCAACATAAACGCTAACAAGAGTGGTTTTAGTTCTAAAGTTTTTAAAGAAAGTGAAGCTACAGAAGAAAGTATTAAAGCATTAGATGGAAAAAAAACACCTTATGTTTTACACCTTGCGACTCATGGGTATTTCTTTCCCGACCCAGTTCAAGAAATTCAAAAAGATATTGTAAGTTCAGGCGGTAAGTCAAAAATTTATAAAACTTCAGAAGATCCAATGATGCGTTCTGGTTTGTTGCTGGCAGGAGCTAAAAATTATTGGGGAAAACCAAATCAAAATAATACCATTGAAAATGGAATATTGACAGCTAGTGAAATTTCTAATTTGGATTTAAGTGCTTGTCAATTAGTTGTATTAAGTGCTTGTGAAACTGGATTAGGTGAAGTAAAAGG
>CALPQA020000386.1 GCA_943325595.2 Auritidibacter sp. Marseille-P8566 | reverse complement strand
GATAAAGCTGTTGGAATGTTTAGTGTAAATAATACAGAAAACTAAAATGAAAGTTCCTTTTAAATATCTTTTTGTCATAGGAAGTATCGTCTTATTTTCGTTGGCATTTACGTTTTTAAAGCCTACCCCACTCTATTTAGAAATTCCTAAAGGTTGGCCAAAACCACATTATGATTTTTCTAAAAATCCATTGACTGAGGAAGGATTTCAATTGGGAAGACAATTATTTTACGATCCTATTTTATCGCGAGACAATACGATTTCGTGTGCCAGTTGTCATTTGCAAGCTACTGGTTTTACGCACGTAGATCACGAGTTGAGCCACGGAATTGATGGGAAAATTGGAACTCGAAATTCGATGACAATAATGAATTTGGCGTGGTCAAAAAGTTTTATGTGGGATGGTGGTGTCAATCATTTGGATGTGCAACCTTTAAATCCAATTACAAGCCCAATTGAAATGGATGAAACGTTAGCAAATGTAGTGTCAAAACTTCAGGAAAGTGAGAAATACCAAGCACTGTTTTTGGCTGCTTTTGGTGATACCAATATTACAGGACAAAGAGTTTTAAAAGCATTATCACAATTTGAATTACTTCTAATTTCCTCTAATTCTAAGTATGATAAAGTGATACAAAATGAAGCTGTTTTTACAAATCAAGAGCAAAACGGATACAAATTATTCAAAACCAATTGTGCTTCTTGCCACAATGAACCCTTATTTACAAGTGAAAAATTGGAGCGAAATGGATTGCCTTTAGACACCACATTGAACGACATTGGAAGACAAAAAATTACCGGAAATGCTAAAGATTATATGTTATTTAAAGTGCCAACATTACGAAACATACAATTTACATTTCCGTATATGCACGACGGTCGTCACAAAAAACTGTCTGACGTTATTAAACATTATAATTCACTTGGAAACGATAAAAACTTACCGAAACAATTACAAAAACCAATGCATTTATCCGATAATGAAAGAGTCGATTTAGTTGCATTTTTACATACTTTGACAGATTCAGAATTTCTATTTAACAAACATTTTTCTTATCCGAGAGAATAAATAGTATTATTTTCGCAAGAAATTTATATTTAAATCGTCTAAACAATTATATACCCATAAAAATTAAACTATGAAAAAAGTTATTTTATTTACCATTATTGCAATGTATGTTACTATTTCAAATGGTCAATCATGTCAGGCGCCGATATCATTAGTTACTTCGGCGATAACATCTAATTCGGTTACATTGAGTTGGACAAATGTTGGAACAGCAACATCGTGGCAAGTGTTAGCATTACCATGTGCCACAGCTGCGCCAACAGCTGCAACTACTGGTTGGACAACTGTAACGACCAATTCATATATTTTTACAAGTTTATCTTCTTTGACATGCTATACATTATATGTAAGAGGGTATTGTAGTTCAAGCTCCTTAAGTTTATGGTCTGCTTCAGCTCAAGTAACTACAAAATACAGCGATATGTCAATGCCACAAGCGCTTTACGGCACTACTTTTAATTTGAATATTCATGAATCTACCAAACAATTAGTTGCTGGAAATCAAACCATTACAGGAGCTATTAATAATGAAACCTTTTGGGGACCGACATTATTCATTAATAAAGGAGAAGAAGTTCACATGAATGTTACCAATGGTTTAAATGAATCTACAACCGTTCACTGGCACGGAATGCATTTACCGGCAGTTATGGATGGTGGACCGCATCAAGTTATTCCAGCTGGTACGCTTTGGCAACCCTATTGGACAGTAATGAATCAGGCTGCTACGCTTTGGTATCACCCGCATTTACATACAACAACTCAAGCTCAAATGACAAAGGGAATTGGTGGATTTATTATCGTTAAAGACGCTGCTGAATCCGCATTGACATTGCCAAGAACTTATGGTGTAGATGATATTGTTCTGGCATTAACGAGTAGAAGTTATAATGCTACAACGAATACTTTCGTTTCTCCTCCAACTTCAGCAAGAGTTTATGGAGATTATATGCTTTCCAATGGAACTCCAAATGCTCAATATACTTTGCCAAAGCAATTTGTAAGAATGAGAATTCTGAATGCTGAAATTGAAAGAGGATACAATCTTGGTTTTAGTGATAACAGAACTTTTTATGTAATTGGAAATGACGGAGGACTTTTAGGCGCTCCAGTTGCAGTTACAAGATTACCAATACATGTTGGAGAACGCTATGAAATCATGGTTAATTTAAGCAATGATGTTGTGGGTTCAAGCATAGATTTAAAAGCCTATAATTCAGGGCAATCTCAGAGTTTTCCGGGCGGTGAACCTGGAACCGGTGGCGTTTTTGGAAGTTTATTGAACAATACTACTTTTAATGTATTGCATATAAATATCGGAGCAACTACAACCGCTCCAATAACTGCGCTTCCAACTTCATTAATTACGAATACCTATTGGACAGCATCAGATGCGACTGTAAATAGAACACTTTCAATTACAAATGGAACTCCCGGTGGAACCCCATTTAATTTTGATAATACATCTTATGTTGAAACTGTAATTAACAAAACAGTAAATTTAAATACTATTGAAAAATGGTCAGTTGCCAATACAAATCCAGCAGTTTTTGGTCATTCTTTTCATATTCATGATGTAGAGTTTAAAATTGTTTCTAGAAATACTGGAACTGCTGCTGCATATGAATCGGGGTGGAAAGATACCTTTTTTGTAAGTAAAGGAGAAACCGTTAGTATTGTAGCTAAATTTGATGATTTTGCTGATTCTGATGTTACGCATCCTTACATGTACCATTGCCATTTTGGCGGTCATGAAGATGGTGGAATGATGGGACAATTTATCGTTACGGGTACCATGGGACTTACTGATAATGAATCTAGTACGAGTTTTAATTTGTTTCCAAACCCTGTAAACGATAAATTATTTGTAAATTTGAAAGATGCCAATACCGAAATATATTACGTTACTATCGCTACAATTACAGGAAGAATTGTGTTGATGTTGCCACAACCAGAATGGCAAAATGGAATCGATATTTCG
>CALPQA020000385.1 GCA_943325595.2 Auritidibacter sp. Marseille-P8566 | reverse complement strand
GCTATCACTTCCCACCATTGCGCTTTGAACCGAATTACTAATTAATAAAATCAGTATTACATCTGCGGTATTGAGTTGGGATAATTCCTTTTTTCCGAAAATTCTCAACGCTACGAGCATGAATAAATACACAGCAGCACTTCTAACAATAATTTCTATAAAGGAATCCATTTGTAAAAGATTGGTTGAAAAAAACTTATATTTTATGTTTGAAATTCTTCTCGATTGCCAAAATCATTTCTCCCGCAATGTCTTTATTTGTAGCACCTTCAATGCCTTCAAGTCCAGGAGACGAATTTACTTCAAGCAATAAAGGTCCTTTTGCAGAACGAATAATATCTACTCCCGCAACTTTCAAATCCATTGCTTTAGTAGCCTTAATGGCGATTCTTTTTTCTTCGGCTGTAACTTTTATGATAGACGCAGTTCCACCTAAATGAATATTTGCTCTAAATTCTCCTGGCATTGCTTCCCGCTGAATTGCTGCAACTACTTTTCCGTCAATTACAAAACATCGAATGTCTTTTCCATTGGCTTCTTTAATAAATTCCTGAACTAATATATTGGCATTTAGGCTTTTGAAAGCGTTAATCACACTTTCTGCAGCCTTCTTTGTTTCAGCTAAAACAACTCCTTTTCCTTGTGTTCCCTCTAATAATTTTACGATTAAGGGTGGGCCGCCAACCATTTTTATCAAATCATTGGTATCCAAAGGAGAATTCGCAAAACCTGTTGTTGGAATGTCAACTCCGTGATTCAATAGCAATTGCAACGAATATAATTTATCACGAGATTGTGTAATCGCCGCTGCAGAATTCAAACAATATACTTTCAGAGCCTCAAATTGTCTTGTTAAAGCACAACCATAAAAGGTAATACTTGGACGAATTCTCGGAATAATAGCATCAAAATCATTTAAAATTTTGCCGCCTCGATAATGAATTTCGGGTGTTGTGGCGTCAAGTTTCATGTAACATTCTTTGATATTCAAAAAATGCATTTCGTGCCCACGCATTTCTCCAGCTTCCATAATTCGCTTGTTGGAATACAATTCCTTGTTGCTCGCTAATAAACCAATTCGAAGTCCTGTAACCGCTTTTTCAGAAGTTTTATATAGGTTTGTAAGGATGTCTGAAGTTGGTTCTCCAAGCAAGTATTTTTGTTCCGGATCTACAAGAACCCTTCCGCTCATAGCCTCACGACCTAAAAGCATGCGGAAACCCATAGAATCTCGATTGGTCAAAGTAATTTCAATAGACCATTTTTTCCACCAATTTCAAGCTCCGATCCTATAACATAGCGTTGTTCTCTAAAACCACTCGAACTTTTAACAATTCTTTTATCAACCAATTTTGATTCACAATGAATAATCGTTTTCACATTGTTTTGGATTGGGTTGATATCAAACTTCACCCAATTTTCTCCATCCTTAATAAAAGGAGCAATGTTAATGGCGTGTAATGCCGATGTTTTTGCACCAGAATCAACACGTGCTTTAATCGTGGGGATTCCCAATATTGGGAATGAACACCATTCTTCACTTCCTACGATAACTTTTTCTTGTAACATATTTAGGATATAAATTGAGAATTATAATAATTATCCAAATGTATATATTTGTTTTAATATATCACCCAAATCCCATAGATAATAATTATTTCAAGGTTTAATTGTAACCCAATAAACTTATTTTTTTTGATAGAATTGTTCTTGCATTTTAGAACTGCAATTTTCGAATTCGTCTCAATCTTTTTGCCATGATATTTAAATAAATTTAATTAACTAAACTTTAAATTAATAATAATTAGTTAAGTAATTGTCGTAATTGAATCGCTCACGTGCTAATTTTTTTTTCTGTATTTAGTATTAAATACTATTATCACTAGTATTATTTGATTCTTTTAGCTTGCAAAATATTCATTATTATGTTTTAAATATATGTTTTTTTTACCAATAATAACCAATAAAGGAAAACATATACGATAATAAATACCAAATATTACTTTGTGTAAAAACACCCTTTCAAATTTGTAATTTCAATAATTATTGTAGTTAAATTTATAAAATACAAACGGTTAAAATTTTTTATATGCCAACACCTTTTCAAACTCCTGTACTTTAATTATTTTAATGATAAACTCATAATTATACATTTTGATTTGAGTGGTTTTTTGTACGGGAGGATGAGGGGTTTTAATATTATTTATTAACCCAATTTAAACGTAATTTCTTAGCCTTGGTATTAGCAGCCTATTATTGTGGTGGTTTTCACAGCATGTGATAGAACAAATGAAGGGACAAATTATGTGGTAAAAACGGAAACTTCTGCTCCAAAAAAAGACAAAGTTAAAATATCAATAGAAACTCAAAGGCCTATTCTGAAAAGTGTGAATCTCGTAATTCTTTTGAGAAATTGTGTAATAGGAACCATTAAAAAGAAACTCACTTTTGTAGTTGAAGTTTAAAATTTTTAGACCTTAAAAAAAATCAGTATTCCGATTTCCTAAAGTGCTAAAATAAAACATTATGCTTACAGAAAAAAAAGAAAAGCTAATTAAACCATCTGGACATACACCAGAACAACCCAAAGAGCCTTATGAAATAATGGTTGAGCAAATAGAGGCAGGATTAAAAGAACACCGTCGTTCTAATATCGGTCTTTTTTTGTCTTCACTATCTGCGGGTTTGGAAGTAGGTTTTAGCATACTTACTATTGGTATAATTTATACACTTTTCAAAACAGAGGTAAGCCCAGGTAAACTATATTTAATGATGGCATTGGTGTATCCTATAGGTTATGTATTTGTAATTATTGGCCGGTCGGAGCTTTTTACAGAACATACAGTTTTAGCTACTATACCTGTGCTTAATGGTAAGGCATCTTTTAGAAGTTTATTTAATCTTTGGGCAATTATTTATTCGGGGAATTTAATTGGCGGTTACCTTTTCGGTACAATTGTTTTGCGGTTTAATGCGGGGACACATCTTATTTCGCTTGATTTTTTTCATTTTGTATCGCAAAAGATGATTGCTTACAGCAGCAGTAATATTTTT
>CALPQA020000384.1 GCA_943325595.2 Auritidibacter sp. Marseille-P8566 | reverse complement strand
CTGGGATTGGTTTCTGATGAATTTTGAAGACGAATAACTCCCGTTGCTATTAAGAAAACTTCCACTATTTTGAAATCGTAACGCCTTAAATTTAAAATCCCCATTCAATAAATGTCGGGTCCCAGAAAAACTTTCACTAAAATCTAATTTTTCTAATTGATACGTAAAACTTCCTTTTTCAGGCAAATAAAATAGCAATCCCGATACCAATAAACTTTGATTTCCAATTGGATTGGTTAAATTCCAATCACGGTCAAACTCGATTGTAAACAACCGCTCAATGGTCTTGAATTGTTTTTGAACCAATTGGTAATTTGCAAAAGCGTCCACTTTCCATTTTTTTGAAAAAAGGCGTTGCTTGAGATTGAATTTTCCTGCAAAACCTTTGTTATCAGTATCGCCAGTAGAAGAAAATAAATTTTTATCATTATTACTAATTCCAATTTCAAAAGCAACATTCGTTTTTTCGGAAGGATTGAATTTCCCTAAAACGGTTGCAATTTGAATTTTTGAAGGCGCAATTAATCGAATAATCGGTTCGTAATTTCCTTGCGGAATGCCATTTATTGGTGCAATATATTTATAAATTTTTCCAATAGCGGCAGCACTAGATAAAATGTAGTTTCCTAGATTATTTCCAACCAAAGTAAATTTCACATTGTACAATTCATCGGTTGCAACATTCGAATATTCAAATATTGAAATACCATTTAAAACGGTTTTTTTATAAAGGATTTTATTCTCCGAATAGCTGTCAATATAGGCCGAAGGAGCCGACATTAAATCAGGATTATCGCCTGCATTCACTAAAATCTGGGCTTGTTCTGTAGATAGATTTTGTTGTAAAGGTTGGTTTTTTACGTCGTTTTCCGAATATAAATAGCCTCCAATACTCCATTTTTCTTGTTCGTGTTGCGCTCCTGCATAGGTTACAAAACGAGTGTAATTTCTATCGGTATATTGGTATTCAATTGTGATTCGCATCTCGGAATTGATTGGAAAAAGCGAGGTAAATTTTATTTCACCAGCATTATAATCAATCGTATAATCATTGTTTTCGCCACGTTTCAATAGAATTCCGTTCACATAAACACGTTCTGAACCCGAAATGACCAAAATGTACAATTCTCCATTTGGACCCCGCAATTTATAAGGCCCTTGGTTTCCTTCCTGACCTACAAATGCACTTTTCGCATATTGTCCTCGAACCAAAGCTGCCGAAGCAAAAACGGTTGTCTTAGAATCGGGTTTCCCAAATTCAAAACGAGTGGATAATCCCTGTACTTTTTTATTAAAATTCAGAAATTTTGAGTTTCTATTTTCTAAGAATAAATCCCCAGCCCGAATATTCCATTTATCTGAAAAAAGTTCAATGAAAATTTGATCAAACTCATCCAATTTTTGGGAATAACCGCCTTCTTGCAAAGGAATATTGCTATCTTGAATTGAGGCTCTCAAGGTGACTTTATCTGAAATTTTACCTGAAATCTGTAAATCTAAAGCGGAATTTACAACTGCATTTTGGTTGTTTCCTATGGTAATTCCGCGGGTAATACTTCCAGAAGTATTCAATCCATCAAAAGGGACAAATTTTTTGAGCGGACTTCTAGCAATTCTGTATAAATCGCCTGCAGTTGTCTCGTTGCTAACGACTCGTTTTTTGTCGTAAATGCTATATTCTTTGGTTAAAAAATCAGGTAATTTAAGAAAACGAACCGTTAAAGTATCCTTGAAAAAAGGAAAATTTTCCTTAAAAACGAGCGTTCCTTTTTGGAAGTTTACTTTGTAAAAAGAAGTGTCAATAGGCTCTCCATTATTATTTTGAAGTCTAAAAAAACTTGCATTTATGCTAACACTGTCTAATTGAATTGGATCTATAGATGGAATAATTTTTTTGCTTTTATATGGCGTTGCCAATTCTTGGGCTTGAAGTCCAGAAAGTGCCATTAGAAAAAAAAGATACAATAATTTTCTCAACATAAATACTATAACGCTCAGACTTCAAAAGTAGTGTGTTTAGTTTAATTATGCGAAGATTTGAAGCATTCAAAACAGTTGAAATACAATTTATGGCCGTTTAAAAATTTAAACGAACTTATTTTATAACTAATTATTTTCTTTAGTTATAATTTGCATTGTTTCCCGGCTCACTTGTTTTAGTAGGACTTCTTTGTTTTGTTCGACCATTTGCGCTGCTTTTTCATCAAAATGACGAATGGTATAAAGCGATACATTTTCGTTGAAAGCTATTTTAAATTTCTTGGAAAGAATGGTTTTCAAATCATTAAAATTACCGAATTTATCATCAATACAAACCGAAAAACTAATAGCCGAATTCTGAATTAAGCTAACTTTCATTTTATAAAGATGCAAAAGCGCAAATATTTCACTGATATTTTCTTCCATAATAAAAGAAAAATCGATTGACGAAAGTGACAATAACAATTGGTTTTTCTTAACGATAAAACAAGGTAAATGCGGTTCTAAATCAAGTCCTTTGGAAACACTTGTTCCGGGTAAAGTTGGATTTATGAACGACTTTACATACAACGGAATTTCCTTTTTTTGAAGTGGTTGCAAGGTTTTTGGGTGAATTACTGTTGCGCCATAAAAAGCCAATTCGATAGCTTCTCGATAAGATATTTGATTCAACAAACTTGCGTTTTCAAAATAACGCGGATCGGCATTCATCACCCCTGGAACATCTTTCCAAATGGTAACGCTTTCGGCATTTAAGCAATAGGCGAAAATTGCAGCGGTATAATCAGAACCTTCGCGACCCAATGTTGTTGTGAAATTATTTTCATCAGAACCTAGAAATCCTTGCGTGACATTTAGGTTTTTTCGTTTCACATTTTTAGAAATATTCTTCTGAGTTAAATCCCAATCTACGGTTGCATCCCGGTAATTATTGTCGGTTTTAATAAAATTTCGAACATCAAGCCAATGGGTTTTAATTCCCATGAAATTCATATAATGACTGATTATAGTGGTTGAAATTAATTCCCCGTAACTCACGATTTGGTCGTAAACGAAATTGTAATTTGGAGATTTATTT
>CALPQA020000383.1 GCA_943325595.2 Auritidibacter sp. Marseille-P8566 | reverse complement strand
AGTTCCCATTCCAAAATCGGCATAATTCATAAAACTGTAAAATGATGGCGTGTCGGAAGGTTTTGCACCTAGAAATAACACGGGAAATTCTAATATTTGGATTAAGCGTTCGTTCTTGAATTTTTTACGAACATCTTTGCTGATATTACTAAAAAACTGTCCTACTTTTAATGCCGTTTCTTTCGTGATTAGTTCCAGTGGAGAAACTCCAGGTCGGTAAACTAAATCTTTGATGGCAATGTCATAATTACTTTTTGCCTCAGCCATAAATTGTGCTAAAATAACACCACTTCCTTTTTCGATGGCTTCAAAAGTCTGTATGATTTCTTCTAAATTGTCAGCAATGGCAATAAAATCATCAACACCATAATACACTCTGTAAGCAGGAGAAAGTTTTATTAACTCGTAATAGTCGGAAGGTTTTTTATTAAAATCCCCAAAAAAGCGTTCAAAAACGTCGGGCATCCAATACCAGCTTGGTCCCATATCAAATGTAAAACCCTCTTTTTTTAGCTGACGGGCTCTTCCGCCAATGCTTGAATTTTTTTCAAAGACAGTTACTTGATGTCCTTTTTGTGACAAATAGCAGGCCGCTGCAAGTGAGGAAAACCCAGAACCAATAATTTTTATATCTTTTTTCATGCTGAACTACAAATGTAGGTAATATAAGGGATGTTTGTATGAAATAGTGAAATCTTGTGATTTAATTACAAATACGTCACAAGATCGGAAATAGATCTGAAAATTTTAGTTTTATTAGAAATATTTTTAGGTTCTATAAAATCGACCATTCGACCAAGCAACCATAATTCTGTCTCATCGTCATTCAATACTTCAGTATTGATAGCTTTGATATAAGGATTTATTTCTTCTTTATTAGGCTCGACTGTTAGGTACGATATGAAAGTTATTTTGTGGAAATACTTCTTTAAATCGGCCAAATTATCCAGTGGAATGCTTTCGCCAAGAAATATCGAACGGTATCCGTGGTGCAGAATTTCATAATTCAAATACATCAATCCCAATTCGTGAATTTCATTGGAAGGCAAGTACAATACAAAAACTTTTTCATCATTTGTAGGTTCTAAAATCTGCAATTTCTCGGTTTCAATGAGTAGTTTTTGTTTGATTAAATAGGAAATAAAATGTTCGTGTGCAGGAGTAATCGTGTCCGATTGCCACAGCAAACCGATTTCATTCATTAAAGGAATAAAAACCTCATAAAAAACTTCTCGAAAACTTTTCTCAGCAAGTAGGGTATTGTAGGTATTGAAAAACAAGGATTGGTCAAAATTAATCATTGCCATTTTGAAACTTGAAATGGCATGGCTTTTCACACTTTTTTCAGATACAATTTCACGAACCATTTCTGGGATTTGCTCTTCGGTGAATTTTGCAATTCTAGAAATCTTGTACCCGTGATCGTGCAACAAGGTAATATTTAGTAATTTTTGCAAATTTACAAGATTGTAATATCGTATGTTCGAGTCGGAACGCATTGGTTTCAGTACTTCGTATCTTTTTTCCCAAATGCGAATGGTATGTGCTTTTATCCCAGAAATGTTTTCTAGGTCTTTGATGCTAAACACATTTTTTACATTGTTCATATATTTTGTAAATTAGTTAAACAAAAGTAAGTATTAAATTTAGTTTAACGATAGCAATTGTGAAATAATAATGGAATTTAATTTTATTATTGGAGTTATTGCTAAAAAGGATTCTACTTTTTAATAAAAGCATACAAGATTAAAAACTAAATATGTTGACACTTTAGTAAATACAATTAATGACTTGAGTAAAATTTGAAAAATAACGCACTAGGTTTTTTGTACTATTAAAAATTGAGCGACAGTTTTTTTTGTTTAAAGAATAATACAAATCGTTTAAATGAAATATAAAACTTATATTTGAGTTTAATTAAAAAATATTTTATGACAACAATAATACCGAAACAAGCAGTTAATCAATTAAAGAAATCGCTTGATAACTTTAAATTAAATGAAGCGATTGAGCTATGTTCAAATGAAGCGCAAACTAGAAAATTTCTAATTGAGCCATTTTTTTTAGCTCTTAATTATATTTCTAATGATTTAATTCCAGAATATAATGCAGATTTTGGAGATAGGATTAGTCAAAAAATTGATTACGCAATCATTTTGAATAAAAAAGATACTATTTTAATTGAAGCTAAAAAATTAAATAGTCGGTTAACTGATAAAGAAGCAGGACAATTAAATGGTTATTTTAACAACACTAAAAACTCTAAAATTGCAATTCTAACTAATGGATTAGAATATAAATTTTATTCAGATGTTGTTGAATCAAATATTATAGATAATAAACCCTTTTTTGAATTTAATCTAAGTAGTTATACCGATAATGATATTGAAAATTTAATACGATTCGACAAACGATTTATTAAGATTATTGAAATAGTAAAAAATGCTCAAGAAGTTGTTTTTGCTGAAAATTTCGAAACTTCATTATTTAAAGAATTAGTTGCGCCATCAAAAGATTTGCTGAAAATAATTCATAGAAATATGAATTTCAAGACAAAATTTAATGACGAAACCCAAGGCAAAATGATAAATTTGATTAACTCCTCTTTATTAAAATCCTTGTATGATAAAAAAGTCATAGACGAATCAAATTCTAATTCACTCGGAATTATTACAACTG
Source organism: Auritidibacter sp. Marseille-P8566 (assembly GCA_943325595.2). Next base: position 380 of record CALPQA020000383.1, on the reverse strand, counting down.
AGCTGGAAATTCAGGCTTATCACACCATAAGAACATTGCTTATTCAAAACAAAAAAATTGCGGGAGACAGAATAAGCTACAGAGATTTCAAAAGCTTTTTTAACATTAGCGTTGACGATAGTTCAAAGAAAGTTATTTGTAAATTGGTATTCAATGGCAATAAAATGAAAATGTTTATTGGTGATAACGAATATAATCTTGAACACATAGACGATATTTTAAAGTACAAAAACGAACTAACCAATAGAACCTTTACTTTAATCGAATAACAACTACAACTTAATTTAAAACCAAAAAAAATGAAAAAAACAATATTAGGATTAATGCTTATTGCTAGTTTTTATTCAAATGCTCAAGAAACAGAATTTACATTTAATAGT
>CALPQA020000382.1 GCA_943325595.2 Auritidibacter sp. Marseille-P8566 | reverse complement strand
GAACCCTTATTACAGAAATTTAATAGTGGTGATAACTTGAAAATTATTGGGCATTCTGTTCTTGGAAAACCAATTTATAAATACGAATTAGGTTCGGGTAAAACTAGGATTTTGCTTTGGTCGCAAATGCATGGAAATGAAAGTACAACCACAAAGGCGCTTTTTGACTTTCTGAATGTATTGAATGGCAATTCTGAATTTGCAAATAACCTACTAAATAGGTTTACCTTTTGTTGCTTGCCGATGCTAAATCCTGATGGCGCATCTTTATATACTAGAGAAAACGCTAATAAAGTAGATTTAAATAGGGATTCCCAGGCGCTATCTCAACCAGAAAGTAAATTGCTACGAGAAACATTTGAAAGCTTTAAACCCGATTTTTGTTACAATCTTCACGACCAACGCACTATTTTTGGGGTAGGCAGTGGAGTTGATAAGCCTGCGACTGTGTCTTTTTTAGCACCTTCCTATAATGAAGAACGAGAAATTAATGCTGTTCGTCAAAAAGCGATTGAGGTTATCGTTGCAATGAACCAGGTTTTGCAAACGTATATTCCTAATCAAGTGGGGCGATTTGACGATTCCTTTAATATCAATTGTATTGGTGATACATTCCAGTCGTTGGGCGTTCCAACAATCTTAATCGAAGCGGGTCATTTCCAAAATGATTATTTTAGAGAATTCACAAGAAAATACGTTTTTATAGCACTTATTGTTAGTTTTAAATACATTTACGAAAACGATATAGTTAGCAATAAAATCCAAGAATATCTGAATATTTCTCACAATAAAGTCTGTTTTTATGATTTTGTTTATAAAAATATCAAAATTAGTTATGATAATAATAAAATAATTACGAATTTTGCAATTCAATTTAAAGAAGAGTTAATTGATAATCATCTTTATTTTAACGCTTATATCGCTTCTATTGGTGATTTAAAGGGTTTTTCTGGACATTTTGAATACGATGCAGAAGGAGCTTTATACGAAAATGGAAACGATACTATTCCTGAGATAGGTCAAAAAGCCGATTTTTATTTAGGAAAAAGTGTTAAAATTGTTAATGGTTCGATTGTTTTTTAACCTTTTTATTGTTTTTGATAATAAATTATATAAATAGTTCAAATTTAAAACTTTCCAATTATGAGCAAGTTTCGTTTAGATGAAGTCGATCATCAAATTTTAGATATGTTGATAGACAACACAAGAGTACCATTTACTGACATTGCAAAGAAATTATTAATTTCAGCAGGAACTGTTCATGTAAGGGTAAAGAAAATGGAAGAAGCAGGAATCATTATGGGTTCTTCTCTGACTCTTGATTATGAAAAATTAGGATATTCTTTTATAGCTTACGTAGGTGTTTTCCTCAACAATACTTCACAAACAAAATTTGTTTTGGAGCGTATTAACGAAATTCCTTTCGTAACAGTAGCACACATAACTACAGGAAAATTTAATATTTTCTGTAAAATTAGAGCAAAAGATACTAAGCACGCAAAGGATGTTATTTTTATGGTTGATGATATTGAAGGTGTTTACAGAACTGAAACCATGATTTCACTTGATGAAAGTTTGAATGACAAAAAGCGTTTAATGCATACAATTTTCAAAAACTTGTAGTTTTATAAAGTTTTATATTTTATAAAGCCTCAAGTGTATTCTTGGGGCTTTTTTATGATTATTTTCCAACAGCAACAACAAAAACAACAACAACTTACTACAAAATGTACACACTTCCAAAAATTGAACGTTTCAATCAGAATGTACTTTCAAAATACCACGTTTACAACAGTGTTTTTCTAACACTTCCCTTCGACGCTATTGATAATACGGGCGTTATGCTGCCATTATTTACAGAAGTATGTGAAAAAGGCTTTAAAAAACAAGAAACTCCAATTCAAATTGTAGATTTTTTTGCGGGTAAATACATGGATAATGCTTCTGAACCAGAGCGTATTGATATGATGTTTCGGTTTATCCAATATATTGAGAGACAAATCGTTCTCTTTGATGCCATTGAAGACGCTGCATTTCCAGTTGTAAATAATTTGGAAGGAAGAGGTTCTTTAAGGGATATTAAAGAAATGGCTGAAGAGAAAGACAAAACAAATGAGTTGAAAGAATTTCTTGAAAACTTTAATGTTAGGCCTGTGTTAACAGCGCATCCAACGCAGTTTTATCCTGGAACGGTTTTAGGAATTATCACCGATTTAACAGATGCAATTCGGGAAGATGATTTGCTTAAAATAAAAGAATTGCTTTCTCAATTGGGTAAAACACCTTTTATTAAAACTGAAAAGCCAACGCCTTATGACGAAGCCGTAAGTTTGATTTGGTACCTAGAAAATGTTTTTTACGAAACTATTGGGGAAATGATATTGTACTTGCAAAAGAATATCTTCCAAGGAAATGAAATGAACAATCCTATTTTTAATTTAGGTTTTTGGCCTGGGGGCGATAGAGATGGTAATCCATTCGTGACAACACCAATTTCATTGAAAGTAGCGGAACGACTTCGAACATCAATTTTGAAGTGTTATTATAACGATATTAGAAAATTAAAAAGAAAGCTAACTTTTTCTAATGTAGATACTTTGATAGCTGAACTTGAAGCAAAAATTTATCGTTCAGTATTTTATTCACAAGGTGAAATTTATATAACTTTAGACGAGTTTGTAACTACGCTTAATCAAATTAAGACCATCGTTATCGACCAACACCAATCGTTGTATTTAGACGATTTGAATTCGTTGTTGAATAAAGTTACGCATTTCGGTTTTCACTTTGCGGCATTAGATATTCGTCAAAACAGTAAAATTCACAACAGTGTTATCAAAAATATTATTGAAAACACCACTGTAAACGGAGAATTACCTGAGTTTGCAAATTATTTGGCAGCAACCGAAAATGAGAAATTGGCAATAGTTTCTCAATTGAAAAGCAATTTAAATCCAGATGATTTTTCAGATGAAATGACAAAATCTACTTTGGCTTCAGTTCATGCAATGAAAACAATTCAAGAAAAAAATGGTGAATTTGGGAGCAACCGTTATATCAT
>CALPQA020000381.1 GCA_943325595.2 Auritidibacter sp. Marseille-P8566 | reverse complement strand
TCTTTCAGACAATATGAATTAAATTCTCATGGAAGAATTTATACTGATGCAAATGGTCCAATTTATTACAATGAATTTGGAGCCTATACTCAATTAACCAAAAAGTTCGTTGATGACAGATTGAAATTCACTGGATCAGTTCGCTATGATAAATCAAAGAATTTTGAAGGGAATTACTCTCCAAGAGTTTCCGTAGTTTATTCTGCTGGGGCAAATAAAAAACACAATTTTAGAGGATCTATCCAAACAGGATTTAGAAATCCTACAACTCAAGATCAATATATTGGATTTAATGTAGGAAGTGCTATTTTATTAGGTTCTGCTCCTGATAACTTAACTAGATATTCTGAAACGCTTGATGTAAGTACTCCAACAGGTCAGTTTTTTGCTGGAGGAACATCAGTAGTTATGACGGGTTTAAATGCATATACGAATTCTTACACCGCAGCTTCTGTAGCAGCCCTTTCCGCGACTGGAAATCCTGGTGTTTTGAAAAAATCTACTTTAGGATATGTAAAACCTGAGACGGTGAAAGCTTTAGAATTAGGATACCGTTCTTTAATTAAAGATTTTTCAGTAGATATTAATGGATATTACAATATTTACAATGATTTTATTGGAAATGTAAATGTTGTGGCTCCATATTACGGAAAAGCAATGGATGCTCCAAGTGCAACTGGTGGACCAACTGATCTTGGAACTCAGTCAATTCATGCGCTTCAAACTAGTAATTATAGAGCATATCAATTGTATACTAACACTAGTATCGAAATAAAATCTTTAGGTTTTGGAGTAGGTGTTTCTAGAAAAGTATATAGAGATTTTGAAGTAGGAGTGAATTATAATTTCGCTGAATTTAAATTTGATCAATTACAAGACCCAAGTTTCGAAGCTGGATTTAATACCCCTAAACACAGAGTTAAAGCATCATTTGGAAATGAAAGAGTATTCAAAAATTTAGGTTTCAATGTTAGTGGAAGATGGAATAGCGAATATTTATGGCAATCGACAATGGTAGATGGTGTAATTCCTTCTGCAACAGTAATTGATGCACAAATAAATTATAATGTTCCAAAATTAAAATCTACTTTGAAAATTGGAGCTGCAAATTTAGGAGGAAAAGAATATTTTCAAGTGCTAGGAGCAGGTCTTATTGGCCAACAAATATTTGCTTCATGGACAATTAATCCTTAATTAATTTTTAATATAAAAACATACGTTATGATAAAAAATTTCAAATGGCTAGTATTGGTTTCATTAACCTTCGTAGCATGTACTAATGATGAAGATACAACAGGAGGCGAAATCACAGTAACTCCAGGATCAGCTAATTTTTCAAAATATGTAGCATTAGGAGATTCTTTTGCTGCCGGTTTCAGTGATAATGCATTATTTCATAAAGGACAAGAGAATTCCTATCCAAATCTATTGTCACAGCAATTTGCATTGGCAGGAGGTGGAACTTTTACAACACCTTTCATGGCTGCTGATAATGTAGGTGGTTTTTCTATGGGAGGCGTTCAAGCTACTTCTCCAAGATTGTATTTGGAGAGTTCTTCTGGATCTCCAACTCCAACTCCAGTTCCAGGCGTGTCCGCAAATACGCTTACAGAACGTTTAACAGGTCCTTTTAACAACATGGGTATTCCAGGGGCTAAAAGTTTTCATTTAACGTATTCTGGTTATGCAGGGGCAAATCCTTATTTCGGACGTTTTGCTTCTTCAGCTACAGCGACAGTTCTAGGTGATGCAATTGCACAAAACCCAACCTTCTTCTCTTTATGGATTGGAGGTAACGATGAATTAGGTTATGCAACCAATGGTGGTGTTCCAACTTCACAAGATGCTGTAAATGGTAACGACCTTACTCCAACCGCAACATTCACAGCTGTTTATAATGCAATGGCTGCCCAACTTTCAACAGGAGGAAGAAAAGGGGTTGTAGCAAACTTACCTTACGTAACTGCGCTTCCTTATTTTACTGCAGTTCCTTATAATGCAGTTCCTTTAACTACTGCAGTTGCAACACAATTAAATAGTGGTTATGCTCAATATAATGGTGGATTGGCTTTAGCTCAAAGTTATGGTTTAATAACTGCAGCTGAAAAAACTAAAAGAACAATCGTTTTCTCAGCGGGTCAAAATGCTGTAGTAATCGTAGATAGCTATTTAACTAATTTAAGCTCTTTAGGATTGCCTTCATACAGACAAGCAACGAGCGCTGATTTGTTGGTATTGCCTTCAAGATCTTTCATTGGAACGACTGTAAATGGAAATGCTGCTCAAGTTAATGGAGTTTCAGTTCCACTAGCTGATAAATGGGTGCTTTCTAGTGATGAAGTTGCAGAAGTAAAAGCTGCCACGGATTCATATAACACAGTTATTGAGGCGGCTGCTACAGCTAATGGGTTGGCGTTTGTAGATGCTAAATCTGTAATGGCTCAATTGTCTTCACCAAGCGGAACTGGAATTGTTTTCGATACGTATACTATGACTTCTACTTATGTTACAGGTGGTGCCTTTTCATTAGATGGTGTTCATCCGAGTGCAAGAGGTTATGCTTTAATAACCAATTTATTTATTGATGCAATAAACACTAAATATGGTTCAACTTTGAAAAAAGCTGACGGTAGAGATTTTGGAATTTTATATCCAAAAGTTATCAATTAAATTATTCAAGTATAGCGTGATTTAATTACAATGAAATCACATCTTTTAAAAACAGTAGTAGGCAATGCTTACTGCTGTTTTTTTTGTTATTATTAATTTTGTTTTGATAGTATTTTATTCGAAACGTATTTACTTTCGGTTTCTTAAGAAGTTAATCACTAAATGAAAAGTTAGTTTGAAATATACTATAATCTCAAATCAAACGGTCACTTGTAAAAGCAGTTTTTTAATTTTTATGTCTAATATTCTTATTGAAAATGATTTAATTGTCTTATCATAAAAATGAATTAGAAAGTGATGAAAAACAAAAAAACTCAATCAAATAATGACCGAGTTTTTATGCTATTAACCAACCAAAAAACTATAAATTATGAAAATTTATACAGAAAACAGGAAACCAC
>CALPQA020000380.1 GCA_943325595.2 Auritidibacter sp. Marseille-P8566 | reverse complement strand
GCAACTACAGCCCAGTTTTTTTCTAAATCTTCGTGAAATTTATTTTCGTTTAATAGCAATTTATTCAACCCTTTTAAAGTCGATTCAAAGGCAATTAGAGTGTGTCCCATTGGAACACCAATGTTTCTCAAAACGGTGCTATCAGTTAAATCACGTTGCAATCTAGAAAGAGGCAATTTTGCAGAAAGGTGCTCAAAAATAGCATTTGCAATTCCAAGATTTCCTTCGCTATTTTCAAAATCAATAGGGTTTACTTTATGTGGCATGGCAGAAGAACCAATTTCACCTGCTTTGATTTTTTGTTTGAAATAATCCATTGAAACATACGTCCAAATGTCGCGATCTAAATCCATTATTATGGTATTAATTCGCTTTAAAGCATCAAAAAAAGCAGCAAAATGGTCGTAATGTTCTATTTGCGTTGTAGGAAAAGAATGGTGTAATCCTAAAGTTGATTCAACAAAATCAGTTCCAAATTTCTTCCAGTCGGTTGTTGGATACGCTACGTGATGTGCATTGTAATTCCCTGTAGCGCCGCCAAATTTAGCCGCAAACGGAATGTTAAATAACAAACGCATTTGCTCTTCAAGTCGTTCTACAAAAACTAATATTTCTTTTCCTAAACGAGTTGGAGAGGCAGGCTGTCCATGAGTTCTTGCAAGCATTGGGATGGTCGCCCATTCAACAGATAATTCTTTTAATTTAGAAATTAAAGAAATCAGCCCAGGTAAATATACTTTTTCGAAGGCTTCTTTAGTAGATAGCGGAATGGCTGTGTTATTGATGTCTTGAGATGTCAAACCAAAGTGGATGAATTCCTTAAATTGTTCTAATCCTAACGCTTCAAATTTACTTTTGATGAAATACTCTACCGCTTTTACATCGTGGTTCGTAGTTTTTTCGGTTTCTTTTATCCAAAGGGCGTCTTCAGTAGAAAAATTAGTATAAATTTTACGTAAATCCTCAAAAACAGATTTGCTAACGCCAGAAAGTTGAGGTAATTCGGCTTCGCAAAGTGCAATAAAATATTCGACTTCTATTAAAACCCTATATTTAATAAGCGCTTCCTCTGAAAAGAATGGCGATAAGGAAACAGTTTTGCTTCTATATCTTCCGTCAATGGGAGAAATAGCGTTTAATTCAGTTAGTTGCATGTTGTTGTGTTGTTATTTGAAGTTGCAAAAGTAAGCAATAGTGTTCAGTGTTTTGTAATCAAATTTCAGTTTTTTATCAATTTTATAACTTGTAAATTGAAAAAAAACAGCATTTCCTAATTAATATATCTTTCATCACTTTTTTTAATTGAATAAAAACCTTCCAATTTTACTATTTTTGTCAAAAATATTATTCCCAAATGGTCGATTTAGAATACCTATCCTTTTTAGAAAACATCCTTACTGACAATAGAAAGGAACGATTTCAACAAGTTTTGGCAAAACGAACCAATCATTTTACAATTTGTATGGAAGATGTTTTTCAATTACATAACACTAGCGCTGTAATGCGAAGTTGTGAAGTTTTTGGCATCCAACAACTAAATGTCATTGAAGAACGCTACACAAAATCTATAGATAAAGAAATTGCTATGGGAGCCCAAAAATGGGTAGATGTGAATCGGTTTGATAGTATTTCGGGTTGTATTTCGGATATGAGAAGTAAAGGGTATCAAATTATTGCCACTTCACCCCACGAAAACGATTGTGATTTAGATGATTTTGATATTTCAAAACCAAGTGCCCTTTTTTTCGGAACAGAAAGGGATGGTTTATCTGCAGAAGTACTCCAAAATGCTGACGGATTTATTAAGATTCCAATGGCAGGATTTACCGAAAGTTTGAATATTTCTGTTTCAGCTGCCATTATAATTCAAAATCTAATGAGTCGTTTGCATAAATCGGAAATTAATTGGCAATTATCAGAAAACGAAATACTTGAAAAAAGATTACAATGGGCTAAAAATACCATTAAGGATATTAAGCGAATCGAAGCGCGATACAACGCTGAACATAATATCTAATCCATAAAATATGAATTTCACTACTAAAATTCCGATTGCAAAATCCAATTCACCAATAGACTATTCTTCTAAAATAGTTTCTATTGGCTCTTGTTTTGCTGAGAATATGGGAGAAAAATTGGATTTTTATAAGTTTCAAAATACCACAAATCCTTTCGGAATAATATTCAATCCAATTTCTATTGAAAAGATTATTGATAGAGCCATTAAACTGAATTATTTTACTGCTGAAGATCTTTTTTTTAATAACGATTTATGGCATTCTTTCGAGGTGCATTCCGATTTAAGTACGGATAATAAAGAAGAATTTCTTTCTCAATTGAATCAAATTCTTGTTAAAATGAATAAGCAATTAATTACTGCAACTCATATAATTATTACCTATGGAACTTCTTGGGTTTATAAATTAAAATCTTCAGAAAGCGTTGTTGCAAATTGCCATAAAGTATCTCAAAATCAGTTTAATAAAGAAATTATTTCTGTTGAAAATATCGAGAAATCTATTCAAAACAGTATTGAATTTATTCAAAAAGCAAATCCGAAGTGTAATTTTATTTTCACTATTTCTCCTGTACGTCACCTAAAGGATGGGTTTGTTGAGAACCAATTAAGTAAGGCTCATTTAATAACGGCTGTCCAAAAAATATTAAAGTATCCATTGTCCAATATCCATTATTTTCCTTCTTACGAAATTGTAATGGATGAACTTCGTGATTATCGGTTTTATGCCCAAGATATGTTGCATCCCAATTCAATTGCTATAGATTATATTTGGGAACGTTTTTGCGAAAGCACCATTGCCGATCAAGCAAATTCAATTCTGCTTGAAGTGGAAGGTATACAAAAAGGAATGGCCCATCGCCCGTTTCATCCACAGTCGATAAGCCATATTAAATTTCTTCAAAACCTTTCTGAAAAAGCAGCTCTACTCAAAGCGCAATTTCCATTTATGAAATTCTAAATTAATTTCGTTTACATTTTATTTTGCAAACTACTCCATCCGCCACCATTCATGGCGTCCACTTCATTACTCTTCAAAATTGAAGTTGCCTGAGCACTT
>CALPQA020000379.1 GCA_943325595.2 Auritidibacter sp. Marseille-P8566 | reverse complement strand
ATTCTGCCAACGGATCCGAAAGGCGTCTTCCAATAGAAACCGAACCTCGCACCGTAACATCATAATTTGGAAATTCATCTCTCGCAATTTTTGAAGCCGAATAAACCGACGCTCCAGCTTCAGATACTATGAAAACTTGAACGGGTTTATCAAATGCAATTTTCTTAATGAAAAATTCTGTTTCGCGGGAAGCGGTTCCATTTCCAATAGAAATAGCGTCAATTTTATAGGAATTCACCATCGAACGAATTTTTTTCATTGCCATCACATCTTCTTTTTGAGGCGCATGCGGATAAATAGTTTCGTTGTATAATAAATCCCCTTTTTCATCTAAGCAAACAATTTTGCATCCGCTTCGAAATCCTGGGTCAATAGCTAAAATTCGCTTTTCTCCCAATGGTGGCGCCAACAATAATTGGCTTAAATTATTTGCAAATACCTGAATAGAATTGGCATCTGCCTTCGCTTTTGCTTCTTGCAAAGCCTCGTTTGAAATGGCTGGATTCAGCAATCTTTTGAAACTATCCTGAATTGCCAATTGCAAATGTGGCGTAGTATCGTTGTTTCTTTTTATGATTAATTCATCGATAATTTCTAACGCTTCCGCACCCGAATTTTCCGAATCGACTTCTACTTTTAGCTTTACAAATCCTTCATTTTCGGCACGAAGCATCGCTAATAATCGGTGAGATGGTGCTTTGGTTAAATTCTCCGACCAATCAAAATATTGATTGAATTTTTGTGCCGCTTCATCCTCTTTTTTCGCCTTTACCACCTTAGTTGCAACGCTCGCTTTCCGCTGATATAAACGCCTCAACTGCTTCCGAACGTAAATATTCTCGTTAATCCATTCGGCAATAATATCCCGGGCCCCTTGCAACGCATCTTCTTCATTTACCACATTTGCATTCAAATATTGAGTCGAAATAAAATCGACATCATCATTATTTTGCGCCATTATTATTTTTGCCAAAGGCTCCAATCCATTTTCTCGGGCAACATCCGCCCTTGTTTTTTTCTTCTTTTTATAAGGCAAATAAAAATCTTCCAATTCTTGCAAATCAAAACTTTGTTGGATTTTTTGTTTTAATTCTGACGATAGCATTTTTTGCTCTTCAATTGATTTCAAAATAGCGTCTTTACGCTTTACAATCACCTCATATTCCTTTTGAAACTTAGCAATATTTTCTATAAAAACCTCATCAAGGTTCCCGGTTTGGTCTTTTCGATACCTAGAAATAAAGGGAATCGTGCAATCTTCCTGCAACAATTGAATGGTTTTTTGAATGTTTATTGCCGAAGTAGCGACAAATTTTGAAATGAATTCTATATTGGTCATTTTGGTTTGCTATAAATGTAAAAAAGTCGAATTATAATGCCGTAAAAGTACAAAAGTACAAATGAACTACAACCACTTTTCACGACACATCACTTTCATTTTCTTTAAATTTTTCATTGGGAGTACCCTCTTTAAGTTCATTGCGAGGAAAAAAGTAATCTGCTCTAAGCTCGGTCGAGTGTTCCGTTGTAATTTTCTTTATCATAGAATTTTCACTATAAATGAAGGTTGCTGAATTATTATAAAAATGGAAATTTATTAAAAGATGGCAGGCATAAGTTTAAAAGTGAGCAGGACAATTTAAAATGGGGGTGAAACAATGTAAAATGAGGGCGAGACAATTTAAAATAGGGGTAGCATAATGTAAAATGGGGGTGACACAATTTAAAATAGGGGTGGCACAATTTAAAATAGGGGTAGCAGAATGTAAAACGGGGGCGGCACAATTTAAAATGGGGGCGAGACAATTTAAAATAGGGGGAGGATAATGTAAAATGGGGGCGGCACAATTTAAAATGGGGGTGGTATAAATACAAAAACGACAAGCCTTTTTTTATAGTGAGATATATCCAAAATTTACTTAAGTATAAAATTCCAGATTTTGTTTGCTATATATTTTGACTTGTCATATTTGGTTCTTGTATTAATTATTTTTTCATCTTGGTAAAAACTATTCCTTTTACTTGTGCGAATTGTGGGCTTGATGCACCGAAAACCGATTTAATATATTTTTTAACTTCGGCTGCTATGGCAAGAATTCCAGTTGCTGGAGCGTATAAATTTGCGTCTCTTGAGATTCTTGCATTGCTGGCGTTGACGTGGGCTGTTGCGACTGCATTGTTTTTTATGTTTAGGTCGGTTTGCTTGGAGGTTAGTGTTTCTATTTTTAAATCTATTTCGTTTGGGGCATAGCTGGTTTCTGATTGCAAAACAGAGACGATGCCTGCAAGGTGCTGTATTTGCTGGTCATAGGATAGCTGGCTTGTAGAGATTGTGGTTGGTGCTGGCGTGTTTGGGTCTGTTGGGGTTGTGGTTGCTTTTGCACGAGTGCCTTGTATTTTTTTGTTGAATGTTTTGGCATCTGCAATTTTTTCGGCGGTTGCGTCTGTGGTTTGCAATGCGTTGATTAGTCTTGTTGCCAATGGTTTTAGGTTGCTGAAGGCGATTTGGCGATCATTTACATTGTTGTTGAATGTGGTGTTTTTGGCGATTACATCAGCTAGACTTGTTTGCGATGCTGAGACGAGTGCATTGAGTTGTGGTAGCTTTAGGGTAGTTTTAGTTGGATTGTAGGTTGCTCCGTAACCTGTTGCGAAAGCGATTAACTCTTGTAGGTTTGCTATGTTTTTAGCGTGGCCTGTTTCTGAAATTGATGACATATATTTGGTTTTTAATGGGTTACTTTTTTTGTTTAATCGTTGAGTTAGCGGATTATGGGGCCTATATTTTAAGTTTAGTACTGACTTTGTGGGTGCGAAACTAACTTTCTATTATAACCTAACCCACAATAGCATAAAACTTGTTTTAGTAATGCTATTATTTATTTATTTTTAATTTGCAACGAAAACAAACGTGCATTTGTTTTGCTGAAAATCCTGCGAAATTTTTTGTGGGGGAAGTACTATTGGCAAAGCGCTTTGTTTGCCGGTGTGAACAATAGCTTAGGAATCTTTGTTATTGTTCGCTACAATGAATTTGTATTCTGTAAATGTAGCCTTTATTTTGGTTAATCGGTTTTT
>CALPQA020000378.1 GCA_943325595.2 Auritidibacter sp. Marseille-P8566 | reverse complement strand
TTGATGTTGAACATTCCTGTAAAACACAGTAAAGAAAGACATCAAAAGACAAAAGAAATCAAACTTGAAACGGCTTTCGATTGGCAAAAGCAACATTTTAAATCCCTAGAAGCTGCCTATAGAACTTCCCCTTTTTTCGAATATTTTGAAGATGCATTACAACCCATTTTCACTAAAAAACATACTTTTTTAATCGATTTAAATTTTGAAACGATTGCTATTGTTTCAAAATGCTTGGGTATGAAATTTGAAATTGAAAAAACTACTGAATATTTTCACGAAGCGACACATTATAAAGACTTTCGAAGTTTAGTAGACGGAAAAAAAGACACATCTGTTTTTGATCCTTACACCCAAGTATTTGGAGAAAAACACGGATTTATTAATAATTTAAGTATTTTGGATTTACTTTTTAATGAAGGTCGATTTGCCTTAGATTATTTAAAAGAGCAACAACTGTAATTTAATCCATTGCCAATCTTGCAATTACAGGACTGTGATCGGAATTTATAAATTCGGGGAAACTCGTGAAATTTTTAACTTTCATTACTTTGTCAGCAAAAATATAGTCGATACGTGCAGGATAATATTTGAAATTATAGGTTTGTCCAAAACCAGAACCTGCTTCTTCAAAACAATCATTTAAAGAGCCTTTAATACTTCGATAAACGTAAGAATAGGGACTGTTGTTCATATCTCCACATATGATAATTGGATATTCACATTCTTTTTTGTGATTCATCAAAATCTCGGCTTGTTGCTGTTGTTTCTTAAATGCCTTGCTAATTCTAATAATCAAAACCTGGGATTTATCTTGGTTGATTCCATCAATGTTTTCAGAAATCTCATTTACATCAGGGGAAATTTTTATGGATTGCATGTGCATATTATAAACCCGGATAATGTCCTTTCCCTTCTTTATATCTGCAAAAATGGCGTTGTTGTTTGAATTTGGGAACACTAAATTTCCTTCGTCTATGATTGGATATTTAGAAAAAATAGCTTGCCCGGTTTTTATTTTTTTACCTTGCATAAAAACATATTTATAGGGGTAAATCTTCAAATCTAAATTGGCAGCGGTAGAAAATTCTTGAATACAAAGAATATCCGGATTTTGCTCATTTATAAAATCCAAAATTTCGTCAGGCACATTGTCGTCATTCAACCATTTGAATAAATTAAACAAACGTACATTATAGCTCATCACTACAAAGTCTTTTTCTTCTTTTGGTAAATCTGTTGATGAAAATTTATAGAATTTATTGATAAAGGTAATTCCCATCAACAAAACCAATGCAGGTAAGATTATTTGTCGTTTCAGTTGGATGCCCCAATAAATAAAGAAAAGTCCATTCAAAATTAAAAATAGTGGCAAAAGTAATGTTAAGGCTGACAAAACCGGAAATAATTTGGGTGCTAAAAATGGCAAAACATAGGCAATAAATGTCAATACAGCCAAAACTATATTGATAAAAAACACTACTTTATTAAACCAAGAAAGCTTTTTCATTTATAAATTTACACAATTATTTACCCGCTTTAAACAGGAATTCTTTTTCTTCTTTTGTTAAACTATCATACCCCGATTGGCTAATTTTATCTAAGATTTCATCAATTTGTTGCTGACTTTTATCTTTTGTGATAATTTTAGAAACTTTTTTGGATGCTGGAGCTTTATAATTTCTGTGCACTTTTTTGAATGGCATTGCTTTTTTTCCACTGAATAAAGTGGTGAAAAAATCTAAAACTGAAGTAAACCAGCCACAAATATCAGTTCCATTCTTTAATAATTGGGTGTAAATATAACCAAAAAAAGCGCCACCAATATGCGCTAAATGCCCACCTGTGTTTTCCATTGGTAATTGAAACAAATCAATAACAATTAAAACCAAAGCGATGTGCCATAATTTTACGTTTCCAAAAAACAGTAATCTAATTTCCATTAAAGGAGAATAAGAAACTGTTGCAAATAGAATTGCCATTACTGAGGCAGAAGCGCCAACCAAAGACGTATTGACATTTGCCAAAGCAGGAAAAAACATATAACTAAGCATGTAAATACTGCCCGCAAATAAAGAACCTACAAAATACAAACTCAATAATTGCTTTTGATTGAAGAATATGAGGAACAATCTTCCAGCAAAATTCAACATCAACATATTAAAAAGGATATGAAAAATTCCAAAATGGAAGAATGCAAATGAAAAAATCGTCCAAGGTTTCCATAGTAAATCCAATGGATTTGATGATAAGCTTACATAATTGAGATAATCAATAGTGACCTTAAACAAGGGCAAAACACCAAATACAATACTTGGAATAGCAAAAAAAGCGATGTTCCAAAATATCAATTTTGTTACAACATCACCAATTTTAAATTGCATTTTTAAATCTTCAAGTAGGCTCATTTAAATTCAATTTAAGATTTAGTAATTAGTTCCAACGATTAGAATTAAACTGATTTCTTTTCCAATACCAGACCATTAAAAATCCGAATAATGCGCCGCCAACGTGTGCAAAATGAGCTATACCTCCTCCAAAAACGGAAAATCCTGTTACACCAGAAAACAAATCTAAACCAACAATTACGGGTACAAAATATTTTGCTTTTATTGGAATTGGAATGAACATCAAAGCCAATTCAGCATTAGGAAACATAAATGCGAAAGCAACCAAAATTCCATAAATAGCACCTGAAGCACCAACCGCAGGTGTAACAAATGCAGAAGTAAAACTCTCAAAACCCGATTTTGATAAAATATCTGCCCATCTTGAATCGTATTTACCTTCACCCAAGACCTGTAAAATTTCAGATTTCTGAATTCCATTTGCCAACAGCGTATTCAATCCTTCGTGGAAGAAAAAATAATTGGAAAGTATATGAATAAATGCCGCTCCTAATCCGCATGAAATATAGAAAAACAAGAATTTTTTGGCGCCCCACATTTGCTCTAAAGCAGTTCCAAATGAAAACAAAGCAAACATATTAAAGAAAATATGCATTACATTTCCGTGCATGAACATGTGCGTCAATGGCTGCCAATACTTGAAATCTGGATTTTCAGGATAATACAAAGACA
>CALPQA020000377.1 GCA_943325595.2 Auritidibacter sp. Marseille-P8566 | reverse complement strand
TTCAAGAAATATACGAAAGCGAAGAACATTTTGATGTAGAACACCTTTATGTCAAAATGAAAAATAAAAATTATCGTGTTAGTAGAGCCACACTTTACAACACAATAGAACTTTTATTGGATTGCGGTTTGGTTCGTAAACATCAATTTGGTCAAAATCAAGCGCACTATGAAAAATCTTATTTTGACAAGCAACACGATCATTTAATAATGACAGATACTGGCGAAGTGATTGAGTTTTGCGACCCAAGAATACAAATGATAAAGAAAACTATCGAAGAAATATTTGATATAGAAGTGCACAATCACTCTTTATATCTGTATGGAACCAAAAAAAGAAATTAAAACTTCTGAAATTAAAATAAAAACAACACACAAACAACACTTATAATGACCGTAGATTTATTATTAGGATTACAATGGGGAGATGAAGGTAAAGGAAAAATTGTTGATGTTCTTACATCGAATTACGATATAATTGCTCGTTTTCAAGGAGGACCAAATGCGGGTCACACTTTAGAATTTGATGGCATTAAACACGTTTTAAGAACGATTCCTTCTGGAATTTTCCATAAAAAATCTATAAATATTATTGGAAACGGTGTTGTAATTGATCCTGTAGTCTTTCAAAAAGAAATTGAAGGATTGGCAAAGTTCAATATTGACATTAAAAATAAATTAATCATTTCGCGCAAAGCACATTTGATTTTGCCTACGCACCGCTTATTAGATGCTGCATCTGAAGCGTCGAAAGGAAAAGCTAAAATTGGTTCTACCTTAAAAGGAATTGGACCAACTTACATGGACAAAACTGGTAGAAATGGAATCCGAGTTGGTGATATTGAATTGGAAGATTTTAAAGAACGCTACAGAGCCTTGGCTGACAAGCATGAGGCGATGATAAAATTCTATGATGTGGCCATTCAATACAACTTAGCCGAATTAGAAGTTGAGTTTTTCGATGCCATTGAAGACTTGAAAAAACTTACTTTTATTGACAGTGAAGAATATTTGCACCAAGCGCAAAAAGCAGGGAAATCTATTTTATGTGAAGGTGCACAAGGTTCATTATTGGATGTTGATTTTGGAACCTATCCATTTGTAACTTCTTCAAACACAACAGCAGCGGGAGCTTGCACAGGTTTAGGAATTGCTCCAAATAAAATAAAAGAAGTTTACGGAATTTTCAAAGCCTACACCACTCGCGTTGGAAGTGGTCCTTTTCCTACGGAAGATTTCGAAGAAGATGGTGCTACAATGGCAAGAGTTGGAAACGAATTTGGATCGGTTACTGGAAGACAAAGACGTTGCGGATGGTTGGATTTAGTAGCTTTAAAATATGCCATTCAAGTAAATGGTGTAACACAATTAATGATGATGAAAGGCGATGTTTTGTCTGGATTTGAAACATTGAAAGTGTGTACAGAATATGAATATAAAGGTCAAAAAATTGCACATTTACCTTATAATATTGAACCTGAAAATGTGACTCCAATTTATAAAGAATTCAAAGGTTGGAAAGCCGATTTAACCGGAATGACAACGTATGATGAGTTGCCAATTGAGTTAAAAGAATATATAGATTACATTGAAAAAGTAGTTGAAGTGCCAATAAAAATTGTTTCTGTTGGCCCAGATCGAAAACAAACAATTACTAAATAAAAATGAAACGCTTTGAGAAATCAAGGCGTTTTCTCTTTCAAATTCAATTAATATGAAACAAACCAATTTATTTAAAGCCTTTTTTGAAAGCGAAAAAGCAGGTGGAATTGTATTAATTTTTGCAACGCTACTTTCATTGCTTTTAGCAAATTCTATTTTTCAAACTGAATACCTTCAAATTTGGAACATAGAAATCGGAAATCACAGCCTTGTTCATTGGATTAATGACGGATTAATGACAATTTTTTTCCTTTTAATTGGTTTGGAATTAGAGCGAGAAGTCTATATCGGTGAACTTTCAACACTAAAAAAAGCCGCGTTACCATTATTCGGTGCTTTAGGCGGAATGGTGGTTCCAGCACTTATTTATTTGTATTTTAATTTCGGAACTTCTACACAATCTGGCGCTGGAATCCCAATGGCGACCGACATTGCATTTGCAATTGGAATCTTGTCCCTTTTAGGAAATCGAGTACCGATTTCTCTAAAAATATTCCTTACCGCCTTAGCTGTGATTGATGATTTGGGTGCAATTATAATTATTGCCGTTTTCTATACTTCTACAATTTCATTCCTGAATTTAGGAATTGCATTAGGAATTTTAGGTATTTTATTTATCCTAAACCGATTGAAAGTCAACACACTTTTCCCATATTTAATTGGAGGATTTTTAATGTGGTATTTTATGCTAAATTCTGGAATTCATGCGACTATTACTGGGGTTTTATTGGCATTCGTAATTCCTTTTGGCGATGGAAACAAGGAAAATATATCTTTTAAATTACAACATTTTTTGCATAATCCTGTCGCTTTTATAATCCTGCCTTTATTTGCATTAGCTAATACGTGTATTGTGATTAATTCCAATTGGTATGACGGATTATCACACACAAATAGTATCGGAATAATTCTCGGCTTAATCATTGGAAAACCATTAGGAATATGGCTGCTTTCTTATTTGGGAGTAACTTTAGGACTTTGTGTATTACCTAAAAAATTGCAATGGAAAAACATTTTCGGAGCAGGAATATTAGGAGGAATTGGTTTCACCATGTCGATTTTCATTACGCTTTTAGCATTTAACAATGAATCCGATATTGTCATCTCTAAGATTTCCATCTTAATTGCCTCATTCATAGCTGCAATTTTAGGTTTTATCGTTTTAAAATTAACATTGAAACCAAATAAATAAGGGCAATAACTTCAATTTATAAATAAATCATAATTTGCAGTAGCATTGCATCCTTTTTCTTAAATTTGGCAAAAAATTAAACCTTTGAAGAAGCACCTATTTCTTATAAAAATTTGTATCATTCTATTCAGTTTCAATACGGTATTGGCACAAACACCAAAGAAAATCATCATTGAACATTCCGATTTTGCAGATATTAATCAAGTACAAATTCCTGATGCCGCTTT
>CALPQA020000376.1 GCA_943325595.2 Auritidibacter sp. Marseille-P8566 | reverse complement strand
TGACCTTGTCTTATGGCTTCTGCATAACTTTGAGTTGTTCCTTTTTTAATAGCAAACCAATCAGTTGCATTGTGTAACATTCTATGAACGTTTTCGGGTTTTAAATCTGTCCATTCGCTTAAAATAACTGGAACTGTTGGTAAATCGTCAATACCTTTTCTAAAAGTTGGGTCTTCATTTCTTTTATTCATAATAAATGAACCGTACATTCCTATTTGTTCTTGCAAACCAGTATGACTATGATACCAATGTGTTCCGTGTTGGATAATTGGAAATTTATATAAGTGGGTAGTATGTGGTTTGATAGGCATTTGTGTCAAATTCGGCACTCCATCGTATTGATTTGGTAAAAATAACCCGTGCCAGTGCATTGAAGTTTCTTCGTTTAATTCGTTATGCACATATATTTCTGCAATATCGCCCTCTGTAAAAGTTAATGTTGGCATTGGAATTTGTCCATTTACTGCAATAGCTCGTTTCTTTTTGCCTGAAAAATCAACAATAGTATCACGAACATATAAGTCATAACGAACTGTTTTAGAAGGTTCATTTTTTGCTATAATCGTAGTTTGTTTTGGTTCAACTTTTTCAATATTTTTTGGATAAGAAGTACTATCATTTGCTGTAGCTTCTTTCTTTGGATTTTGAATTTTATCCTGTTTTGGAGCTGTTTTTTTCTTAGTTAGTTTTGGTTTTTCTTTTATGAGTGTCATGCCACACTTAGGGCAGTTTCCCGGTTTGGTAGCATGAATCTCAGGATGCATTACACAGGTGTACGTTACAGGTTGTGATTGCTGTAACACTTTGGCATTAGCAGTAGAAAATATAGATAGAACAAATATTAGTAAGATTAGTTTTTTCATTTTTATTTAAAGCTTTAAATTTCGTAATCGCAAGGCATTTATAATTACTGATACTGAACTAAATGACATTGCTAAAGCAGCTATCATTGGAGATAATAAAATACCAAAAAATGGATATAAAACTCCTGCTGCTATTGGAACACCAAGCACGTTATAGAAAAAGGCAAAAAATAGATTTTGTTTAATGTTTTTCATAACGGCATGACTTAAATTTTTGGCTTTTACAATTCCTTGTAAATCTCCTTTGACTAAAGTTATTTTGGCACTTTCAATCGCTACATCTGTTCCTGTTCCCATCGCAATTCCTATATTCGCTTGTGCCAATGCAGGAGCATCATTTATACCATCTCCTGCCATCGCAACAATTTTGCCTTCGGATTGTAAACGTTTAATTTCGTTTAATTTGTCTTCAGGTAAACAACTTGCTTTGTAAGATGATAAGTTTAATTCTTCGGCAACAGCTTTGGCAGTATTTACATTGTCGCCAGTTAACATAATTACTTCACCACCTTGTCGCATTAGTTCTTTTATGGCTTCTTTACTCGATATTTTAATTGCATCGGTAATTGATACAAAACCGACTGCAACGCCATCAAAAGCGATATATGAAACGGTTTTTCCTAGTTTTTGTTCGGCAATAATTTTGTTTTCCAAATCATCTGAAATACTTGCCTTTACTTGTTCCATTAGTTTTTTATTACCTAATGCAACTTTTTTATTGATGACTGTTCCTATAACTCCCTTTCCAGCAACGGCTTCAAAATCTTTAACTTCAATTAATGAAATGGATTTTGTTTTGGCATAATTAACAACAGCTTGTGCCAATGGATGTTCGCTATATTGATTTAATGAAGCAATGCTTTTCAATAAATCTTCTTCGTCATTATCTGATGAATAAATTTTTTCTACTGATGGCTTTCCCTCTGTAATGGTTCCTGTTTTATCAGTTATTAGAACATTAACCTTATTCATATTCTCTAAAGCTTCCGCATTTTTTATTAAAACGCCTGATTGCGCACCTTTGCCAACACCAACCATTACTGACATTGGTGTTGCTAATCCTAAAGCACAAGGACAGGCAATAATTAAAACGGCAATAGCATTTATAAATCCGTAAACTAATGCAGGTTCGGGACCAAATTTTGCCCAAATGAAAAAGGTAATTACTGAAATAATCACAACAATTGGCACAAAGTATTTTGCGATACTATCGGCTAATTTTTGAATTGGTGCTCTTGAACGAGAAGCGTCATTTACCATTTGAACGATTTGAGAAAGCAATGTTTCTGAACCCACTTTTTCAGCTACCATCACAAATGATTTATTACCGTTGATTGTTCCCGCAATTACATTATCATCTTTCTTTTTGTCAACTGGTATAGGTTCTCCAGTAATCATTGCTTCGTCAATGCTACTTTCTCCATCGGTTATTTTTCCGTCAACAGGGATTTTGTCACCGGGTTTTACTCTTAATAAATCGCCTTTTTTGATGTCGTGGATTGAGATTACTTTATCGCTTCCGTCAATAACTAAGGTAGCTTCTGTAGGAGCTAATTTTAATAATTCTTTTATCGCTCCACTGGTTTGACTGTGCGCTCTAGCTTCTAACAATTGACCTAACAAAACCAAAGTTAGAATGACAGTTGTAGCTTCAAAATAGAGTAATACTGTTCCGTGTTCGGTTTTGAATTCGCTTGGGAAAATATCGGGAAAAAACATTCCGACTAAACTAAATAGAAATGCTACACCAGTTCCAATTCCGATAAGAGTAAACATATTCAAATTCCAAGTAATTATCGATTTCCAAGCACGGACAAAGAATATCCAACAGGCATAAAAAACAACTGGAAGTGATAATATTAATTGTACCCAATTCCATTTTGAAGCGTTCATCATTTGAAGTAATGGATTGTTATGTGCCATTTCTATCATTGCAATAGCGAAAATGGGAATTGTAAATACAACCGCTATTTTCATTTTCTTTAGCAGATCCTTATACGTTTTTTGGTCTTCGGTGTCAGTTGGATTCATCGGTACTAAATCCATTCCGCAAATTGGACATGAACCCTGAGTTTCACTAATAACTTCGGGGTGCATTGGACAAGTATATAGTGTTTTACTAACCGTCAAATCAGGTGCTTTAACTAAATCCATTCCACACACAGGACAGTCGCCTGCTTTGTCATAGACTTTTTCGCCCTCACAGTGCATAGGACAATAATATTT
>CALPQA020000375.1 GCA_943325595.2 Auritidibacter sp. Marseille-P8566 | reverse complement strand
GTGGAGAATATCGGATTCGAACCGACCACCTCTTGCCTGCCAGGCAAGCGCTCTAGCCAAATGAGCTAATCCCCCTTGAGGCTACAAATATACATTTTTTTCGTTTTAAAAAAAGCAATTTGCAAATTTCAAAATAGAATGATTTCAATTTACTAAATTTGCAGTCAAATACTTCAATAATGAGCAATATCAGAATTACCAAACAATTCAGTTTTGAAACCGGTCACGCGCTTTATGGCTACGATGGAAAGTGTAAAAACGTTCATGGACACAGTTATAAATTATCGGTGACAGTAATTGGAAAACCGATTACGGACAATTCGAATGTGAAATTTGGAATGGTAATTGACTTTACCGATTTGAAAAAAATTGTGAAGGAAGAAATTGTAGATCAGTTTGATCACGCAACGGTTTTCAATAAAAACACTCCCCATATTGAGTTGGCACGTGAATTACAATCGCGCGATCACCATGTGATTTTGGTGGAATACCAACCTACAAGCGAGAACATGGTTATTGATTTTGCCAATAGAATTAAAGGGCGTTTGCCAAATGGAATTCAGTTGCACTCCTTAAAATTACAAGAAACCGAAACTTCTTTTGCCGAGTGGTTCCAAGAAGACAATTAAGCCCATTTTAAAGTTGAAAAACTATAAGAATTTGTGGTTTTTTACTGTAGTAAAGTTGGATTTTTACGATACGTTCAACTACTTTATGAGGTTTTTGTACTTAATTAATCCCTATTTTCGGATTTATCAAATCTCCCAATTACAAAACCAACTTCAAATTAAGCCTAATACCCAAATTGCTTGTAGCGTTTGTTAGCACCAGTTTTTTATAAACTTATATAATCAGTTTCAGGCATTTTTTTATATTTTACATCATTTTCTATGATTTTCAAAATCATATGTTCAAATACTATTAAATTCTTCTCTTTTTCTTTTTCGATTTTATTTAGACAATAATCACTTGTTCTTGAACTTTTGACAATTTTATTTGATGTTATTTCTATTTCAAAATCATAAGATGGAATAACACCACCAGGTTTTAATGTATCACATTCAAATTCTGAAGGAAAGGATAAAAAATCTACTTTTTTATAATAGTTATAAATTTCAATTTTCTGTTCAACGGTCAGATTTATTCTAATATGCTTATCAGGACTTCTCATAAATTCCCTTGTAAGAATTCCAGTTCTTGAATTATATTTTTGATGTCCAAAATCTATTTTAATTGCAAAGTCATTTGGCATATCTATCGGATATCGTTTAGTATCACAACTCCAAAATAGAAATAATGTGAATAGGAAAAGAATATGTTTCATTTAATGTGAGTTTAAAATAACCGCCAACTTGTAAATACTCGCTTCAAACTTCCGCTTATCACCCCAATTTCAGATAGATTGGCGAAAATTTGTTTCGCATATATATTCTCAAATATAGTCTTTATTTCCTTTGAATTTTAAATGAATATTTATTTATGAGGTTCTTTTAGAAAATCTAAGAAGTCTAAAATCTAACTATCTAAGCTGTCTGCCTTGCGTGAGGGACTAAAGTGGAAATCCTTTGTGGAATGAAATGGAACAAAGATTGTAGCGGAATGCCCGACCGAGTTTACAACAGATTGCTTCGTACCTCGCAATGACCTAAACGAAGGGCACGCCCTAAAAAACAACCTGCTTGAATGTCTTGCAAGAGTTATTGATTATTCGTTAATTTGTTATAGATTTTAAAATAATATGAAAACCCCAAAAACAGTTCGGATTTTATTTGTATTTCTATTTTTGGTACTTAAATTTCAAGCACAGACTACTATGATATTACCGCAAAACTTACAAAAAGGCGATACGATTGCGATTGTGGCAACTGCCCGAAAAAACATTACCGACAACTTGAAACCCGCATTGGCATTGGCAAAAAGCTGGGGGTTGGAAGTGGTTTTGGGTGCAACCATTGGCTTAGACGACAACCAATTGGCAGGAACGGATGAACAACGCGCAGCCGATTTTCAGTCCATGATGGACAACCCAAATATCAAAGCGATTTGGTGTGTTCGAGGCGGTTATGGAACGGCAAGAATGGTGGAATTAGTCGATTTTTCGAGGTTTGTAAAGCAACCAAAATGGGTTGTTGGTTTTAGTGATGTGACGGTTTTGCACAGTCATTTGAATACCTTGGGCGTAGCTTCAATTCATGGAATTATGCCTGTGAATGTTGAGAAAGCTTCGGCTGAAGTGGAAGAAACATTGCGAAAAGCATTGTTTGGTGAAACACTTTCGTATGCTGTGGCCTGTGAAAATGAGAATAAATTGGGTGTCGCTCAAGGCGAATTAGTGGGCGGTAATCTATCGATTTTATACAGCATGATGGGTTCTGAATCGCAGGTGAATTGCCGAGGAAAAATCCTTTTTATTGAAGATTTAGACGAATATTTATACCATATTGATCGGATGATGTTGAGTTTGAAACGCTGTGGCTGTTTTGAAGGATTGCAAGGATTAGTTGTGGGAAGTTTTATAAAAATGCACGACAATGAAATTCCGTGGGGCAAAAATGCACATGAAATTATTTTGGATATTACCAAAAAGTATGATTTTCCAATTGTTTTTAATTTTCCAGCCGGACACATTCACGATAATAATACCTTGATTTTTGGGAAAACAATTTCCCTAGAAGTCAATGACAAGGAAACCATCTTGAAGTTTTAGCATAATCAATTTATACTTTTTTAATGGCCGAACACAACGATTTAGGGAAACTCGGAGAAGAATTGGCTGTTGAATTTCTTGAAAAAAACGGCTACACCATTCTTGAAACCAATTGGACTTTTCAAAAAGCCGAAGTGGATATTATTGCCCAAAAAGCTGGAATCCTTGCTGTGGTTGAAGTGAAAACCCGTTCGAGTATTGATTTTGGATTGCCACAAGATTTTGTGAAACCTAAAAAAATCCAACTTTTGGTGAAAGCCATCAACGAATATGTAATTTCAAATGACCTTGATGTGGAAGTTCGCTTTGATATTATTGCGCTTCACAAAGAAGGAAAAGGGTTCAAAATGGAACATTTGGAAGATGCCTTTTATTATTTTTAATTG
>CALPQA020000374.1 GCA_943325595.2 Auritidibacter sp. Marseille-P8566 | reverse complement strand
TAAATCTAATGAATTGGAATCTGGAATATTTACATAACTATTGGTCCCATTAAAGTTCAAAGCATTTCCAGGTTCTGTAGCCGAAACATTCATTGTTACAGAATAGCTAGGAGTTTGCACTATATCTGTTGCCAAACCACCATATTCTATTAAATATCCAAGGGTAGCTGAACTATTCAAATCATTCCAAGTGCCATTGTTAGTAGAGTAAAATTGACCATAATGCTCAGAAGTTCCTGCATTATTTGGCTCGCTACTAGGTGTATACCAATTGGCATATTTTCCAGATAGTACACTTCCACTACCATTTCCATTCCAAAACGGTGTTCCTGCTTCAGGTCCAGTAACCCAATACCATTTTCCTTCTGATGCATTTTGATCAGCATAAGTAGTTGCTCCCGGCACTGCATTAATATACGAATAATCATCTGTAGCTCCCATCCAAGCATCGGCACTTAATATTTGTTTAATATAATCGTTCTCTGCCGATGATGTTACTGTAGCAAGATAGCCAGTATAATTTAAATAACTTTTTGCAGCAGCAGCAGTTTTAGCATTTGCCCAAGTAACTGATGAGGTTACTAATTCATAAAAGTGTCCGTTGCTAAATGAGTTCAAAGAACCTGCTGAAAATGAAATACTTCTTGCAACACTACTATTTTTATACGCTCTAAAAGTAACAGTTCTCAATAAAGTTTGCCAGTTTGCCGCTGATGTAGTACCCGTAAATGCCAATACACCAGTAGAAGCATTGTAAGCTACAGGAGTTATTCCTGAAGGTAATGCCCCTGTGTAAGCCAAAATATCACCATCTTGTTTGTTTGTTGTGATAATTACTCTAAAACCATCAATATTTTGAGAATAATTAATAGCAAGATTTGAATCTACAATTAAAGCTGAATTAGTCAACAAATTAAATGTATTTGAAGTCGTTGTAGAGGTAATATTAATTGGTTCTTTTGAGGTTAAAACGGTTTGAGTAGAATAACCTCCTTGTCCAGTTACACTTGTTTTATCGGCTCTAACTCTCCAATAATAGGTTGAATTTGAAGATAAACCTGTTACTGTAAAACTAGTCGAAGTACCTACATTTTTATTATTAAAACCTGTTACAAATGAAGTAAATCCTGCGTTTGTAGAAATATCTAATAGATAATTATCAGCTATACCAATAGTAGAAGCACTCCAATTGGCCGTAAAACCATTATAAGTAATAGCAGTAGTTGTAGCTGGTTTTGGAACTACCATAGCGTAACTTTCTACCCAATTGGAAGTAGAATTGTTTAAAGCAAAACCACTCATTGTTCCGTTATATGCGTTTGCTGTTTGGTCAAAAAGTGTAGTATTTCCAGAATTTGTTCCTGATGGAGTTCCTTGATCAAAATTAAAATAATAACTTAAACCCGAAGTAGTTGGAGCAATAACATTGTACATGTTATTTTGAATTTCAGTTTGAGTTCTTACTGTGCTCCAAATTCGAACTTCATCAATTTTACCATTAAAATAATCCATTGCACCACCATTGGCCCAATCTCTAAAACCTCCAATTTTCCAATAGCCATTATAATTCTCCGCACTATTTAAAGTATTGCTGCCTATTAATGTTCCATCAATATACAATTTCATTCCTTGTGTCGTTGTAAATGTTGCAGCAACGTGATGGTATTTTCCATCATTATAAGCAATAGCAGATGTTAATATATTTGTACTACCATTATAGATGCCAAAATTTATTTTACCATCTCCACCAATCCATAGTAAACGGTCGTAACTTCCAGTTAAAGTATTGGTTTGATCTAAATTAAATCCTATAATTCCTCCAGATGTTGCAGCGTTAGTATTGAACCAAGCTTCTAAGGTAAATGTAGTTGGATTTGTAACCAAAGCAGAGGTATAAATATAATCATTGGTTCCGTCAAAACTTAGGGCATTTCCTGGAGGTGTTCCAGAAACATTCATCGTCATAGAATAACTTGGTGTTTGAACAATATCTGTTGCTAAACCTCCATACTCAACAATATATCCAAGAGTTGACGAACCATTCAAATCATTCCAGGTACCATTATTAGTAGAGTAAAATTGACCGTAATGTTCTAAGTTCGCTGCATTATTGGGTTCATTGGTGTTTACATTATTTAGCCAATTGGCATATTTTCCTGATACAACGTTAGTTGAACCGTTGTTAGTCATGAACTGCGTTCCTGCCTCTGGACCGGTTACCCAATACCATTTTCCTTCAGATGCACTTTGATTAGCAAAAGGAGTAGTTATGGTTGGATTAATGAAGGAGTAGTCATCTGAAGCTCCCATCCAAGCATCGGCACTTAATATTTGCTTTACAAAAGCATTTTCTTCTGCCGAGATAACGGTTGCTAAATATCCTGAATAATTTAAATAAGTTCTCGCAGCGGCAGCAGTTTTTGCACTAGCCCATGTGAACGTGTTGGTAGGTATATATTCATAAAAGTGTCCGTTGCTAAAGGAGTTCAAAGAACCAGCAGAAAAGGAAATGCTTCTTGCAACACCATTGTTTTTGTAAGCTCTAAAAGTTATAGTTCTTAATAATGCTTGCCAATTGGCAGCAGTAGTGGTTCCCGTAAAACTTAAAACCCCTGTTGAACTATTATAAGCAGTTGCAGATATCCCACTTGGAAGTGTTCCGGTATAAGAAAGCACATCTCCATTTTGTTTCCCATTAGAAAGTACAACGCTAAAACCGGTAATATTACGAGTATAATTAATAGCAATGTTTGGATCTACAATTACAGCTGCATTCGTTAATAAATTTAAAGTATTTGTTGTTGTAGTTGAGGTAACATTTAAAGCTTCTCTCAATGTGGTAAGCGTCCTTGTTGTTGAATAGCCTGCTTGACCTGTTACACTTGTTTTATTTGCACGAACTCTCCAATAATAAACAGTTCCTTCATTTAAACCTGTAACGTTGTAAGAGGTTACATTCCCAATATTTAAGGCATTATATCCTGACACTAATGAAGTAAATGCATTATCTGTAGCTACATCTAATAAATAATTTTCGACAGTTCCAGGAACAGGAGCTGTCCAGTTTGCGGTGAACCCAGAATGATTAATTGCCG
>CALPQA020000373.1 GCA_943325595.2 Auritidibacter sp. Marseille-P8566 | reverse complement strand
CTTTTAATTTATATAGCGCTTCTGATGTTTTTTTTACAATTACTTCACTTCCTAATTGTAAAGAATCCAAAATTACAGAATTTATATTGGGGCTTTTACGAACGTAGCAACTTGGAAAACCGACAATTGCTTTACTATTATCTTGAAAATTCCAATAGTAGTTATGGGAGTACTCATCCTGAGAATAGGAAAGTGTTACAAACAACATAAATAAAACAAAAAATAATTTTTTCATGTGCTTTTACAATAAATTTGAGCCTTAAATAGTGCTTACAAATTCTCTTGAATTTTCTTAGCCAACGCTTCAAATTCTTCTTTGGTCAAACTTACTTTATTATGAAATCGAATTTCGTCCATTGCATTAAGTGGAATCAAATGAACGTGTGCGTGGGGAACTTCTAAACCAATAACGCTCATGCCAATTCTTTTGCAAGGAACTGCCTTTTCAAGAGCAATTGCGATTTTTTTTGAGAAATGCATTAACCCTAAATAAAGCGCATCATCCAAATCGAAAATTTTATCGATTTCTTGTTTTGGAATGCACAATGTGTGCCCAATTGCATTTGGATTTACATCTAAAAAAGCCAAATACTTTTCGTCCTCGGCAATTTTATAACAAGGAATTTCTCCGTTTACGATTTTTGTAAAAATACTTGGCATCGGAATTAGTCTCTAGAAATTTCTAAAATCTCAAATCGCAACACACCATTTGGAACTGTGATTTCTGCAACTTCTCCAACAGATTTTCCTAGTAAACCTCTTCCAATAGGAGACGTTACTGATATTTTTCCTGTTTTCAAATCGGCTTCACTTTCAGCTACCAAAGTATATTTCATCTCCATGCCGTTATTAAGGTTTTTAATTTTCACATTCGATAATACCAAAACTTTTGAAACATCTAAATTCGTTTCATCAATTAATCTTGCGTTTGAATGCACCTCTTCTAATTTTGCAATTCTCATTTCTAACATTCCCTGCGCTTCTTTGGCAGCGTCATATTCGGCATTTTCAGACAAATCACCTTTATCCCTTGCTTCTGCTATATCCTGCGATGATTTTGGACGCATCACACTCTTTAAGTAGTCTAATTCTTCTCTTAATTTCTTTAATCCTTCTGCCGTGTAATACGATACTGCACTCATAATTTCCTCATTTATATAAAATAGAAAAAATCCCATCGGGACGGGATTTCTTTTTACAAAGATAGTTGTTTTTTCTTTAGTCAATAAATATATGTTAATCATATATAATTCAAAGTTAAATAAATTAAATTTGTTACGACTATTCTTTTAATAAAATTTCAAAATGAAAAAATACATATTCCTTCTTTTATTGCCTTTTTTATGGAATTGTGACGGCGGAAGCTTCAATAATCACAATCCTTATATTCCGAACTATGGCTTTACTGTTGAAATAAACACCGATTTGCCAACCTACAACAGTTTGAAATTTGTAAGCAACGGAAAATACATACCAAATGCTGGGGCACGTGGCGTAATCGTTTTTAATAATGGAAATGGCTATGTTGCGTATGATGCGGCATGTCCCAACCAAGCTTTGAGCTCCTGTTCTACAATGTCAGTTCGCGGAATAAATGCGGTTTGCAGTTGCGATAATGCGGAATACAACTTGTTTTCTGGTCAAAGTACAGGCAAACAATATCCGATGAAACCCTATCGCGTGGAATCAAATGGCACAATTATTAGAATTTACAACTAAAAAAACCCCTTGAAACATATTCTCAAGGGGTTTTGATGCTTTTTTTAAAACTTAAAATTTCAACGCCATTCCAACTAAGAAATTAATTCCAGCTTGCGGATAATATCCTGCGCCGTCTAAAGTAGTCGTTGTTCCTAGAGTTGTCCATGTATCATCATAAGTGTAATAATAGCCATTAGAAACATATTTGTAATCAAATATATTATTTAGCAATGCCGAAAATAAAATAGATTTGAATACTTTTTGAGTCTGAATTTCATACGATACATTCAAATCATTAACAAAATAACTGTCTAGTTTAGAGGTTTCAGAATCTATATTTCCCATAAATTGTTTTCCTACAAATTTCGATAAAAGACTAATCTGAAAGTTTTTATCTGGTGCAAATGTCAAACTGTTTCCAGCAACAACATTCGGAGAAAATGCAATATTGGTATTCCCGAAATTTTGCAAAACTCCATCTTTTTGAAAATAATAACCTTGGTTTTTGTTGTCACTAAAAGCAATATTTGGACGAACTGACCATTCGCTTGAAAAAGATATATTGGCGTCAACTTCCAATCCCAATCTATAACTATCACCAACATTCTCACGCAATGGTGAACCCACATCGTTCAAAGCGCCTGTTAAAACCAATTGGTTTTTGTATTTCATATAATAGGCTGTAACATTCAGTTTTACTTTTTCAGCTTTCAATCGCCATCCCAATTCCAAATCATTCAATTTCTCAGGTTTTGGAGTTCCGCTAGCATAATCATCTCGATTTGGTTCTCTGTTGGCGCGTGCAAAAGAAAAATATAACGTGTTTTTAGCATTAATGTCAAAATTCAAACCTGCTTTTGGATTGAAAAAATTGAAATTATCGTTTACCAATCCCGTTTCGTAACTGTTGGCTTTGTACCGTACATTTCTAAGTTGTAAATCGCCATAAAAACTGATTTTTTCTGATAATTTAAAGGTCGCTTTCGCAAAAATATTACCATCTGTTTTGCTTGCATAATCGGAATAATAACGATCCCCTAGTTCACTTTGAGAAGCAAATCGCGCCCAAATAACTTTCCCAAAATGATCGCCTTCATATTTATTGTAGGCACCTCCAACAACTAAATTCAATTTTTCATCTTTGTAATTTGATGAAAATGTAGTTCCGTAGAAATTATTATCCAACCATTTTTGACGTATCAAATCGGTTGTAACTTCAGAACCAACAGACGCTAAACCATAATCGGCGAAAGTTGCATCCTCTTTATAATTTTCATAATATCCTTTTCCTTTAGTATAATGAAACGCTAAATTCGTACTCCAATTTTCTGAAATTTTTTCGTTCCAATGCAATTGGTAATGGTCTTGCTGATAATTATCGGTTTCATTATCATAG
>CALPQA020000372.1 GCA_943325595.2 Auritidibacter sp. Marseille-P8566 | reverse complement strand
CAAAAGCTGTAGATGCCATTTTTGCAGTGAATGAATTATTTGCAGTAACAGCGATAAAAGTTGCCGCACGTTTAGGAAAAAAAGTTCCTGATGACATTTCAATAATTGGATTTACAGATGGAATTATTTCCAAATATTCATCTCCAAGCATCACAACAGTTGGGCAAAATGGCATCAAAATGGGGGCAAAAGCAGCAAAGATGCTTATTGAAAGACTAGAAGCCGAAGAAATCGAAAATGAAGATGGAGAAATAGAAGAACACTACAAAACGGAAGTAATTGAAACCGAACTTGTAGAACGGGAATCCACTAAATAAATAAAAAATACGTTAAAAAAGTTTTGCAATAAAAAAAATTATATATTTACAGGAATTATCAGAGCTTATATTTTTACTTCGAAAATATTAATTAAGTTTTGATAAGCATCGCGCTTATCGTTCAAATCTTTAAAAAACGATAATGGAAAAGCGTAAATTAAGTTTCTGGCAAATCTGGAACATGAGTTTTGGATTTCTGGGAATCCAATTTGGTTTTGCACTACAAAACGCAAATACTTCAAGAATTTTTGACACATTAGGCGCCGAAGTAGACAAATTGAGCCTTTATTGGCTTGCAGCTCCTCTTACAGGATTAATCGTTCAGCCAATTGTTGGTTATTTCTCAGATAGAACTTGGACAAAATTAGGAAGAAGAAAACCGTATTTCCTAGTAGGAGCAATTCTCGCATCAATCGCTTTGTTCTTTATGCCAAACTCACCCACTTTATGGATTGGTATCGGAACATTATGGATTATGGATTCCTCATTTAATATTTCAATGGAGCCTTTTAGAGCTTTTGTTGGTGATAGTCTTTCTGAAGAACAAAGAACGTTAGGGTTTGTAATGCAAAGCTTTTTAATTGGAACTGGTGCCGTAATTGGATCGGCTTTGCCTTGGGTTTTTACCAATATAATTGGACTTGACAATACCGCTGCAAAAGGAATTATTTCACCTTCACTAAAATGGTCGTTTTATATTGGAGGAATTGTACTCCTTTTAAGCATATTATGGACGGTTTTTAAATCAAAAGAATATTCTCCTCAAGAACTTGAATCGTTTGATAATAACAAAAAAAATGCTGAAAAATTTACTGCTGAAAATGAATGCTCTATTAAAAAACAACTCAACATTGGATTAGTTGCAATTGGAATTGGAGCTGTTTTAACCTATTTTGTTTACACAATTAACTCGAATAATAACAATTCAAATAAAGAGTTATACATCCTTTCATTAGGAATTTTAATAGCAGGAATTTTATTTATTATTGCTTCTTCTTTTAGAAAAAACAACAAAATCAACAGCTTTACAAATATTGTTACCGATTTATTAAACATGCCTAAAACAATGAAACAACTAGCATGGGTTCAATTTTTTTCTTGGTTTGCTTTATTTGCAATGTGGATTTACACTACAAAAGCAATTACTAGCCATATTTACGGAACTACAGACACAACATCAAAAATTTATAATGATGCTGCCGATTGGGTAGATATTATGTTTACGGCCTACAATTTTGTAGCTGCAGCAATTGCCTTTCTTTTACCCGTGATAGCAAGAAAATATGGAACTAAAATCACCCATTTATTAGCTCTTTGTATCGGCGGATTAGGATTAATTTCTATTTATTTCCTTACAAGCAAAACTGAATTAATTGTTGCAATGATTGGTGTTGGCGTAGCTTGGTCTAGTATTTTATCAATGCCATATGCAATGTTGTCAGGAGCCTTACCATCGAACAAAATGGGATACTATATGGGAGTTTTTAACTTTTTTATTGTAATTCCCCAGATTGTAGCAGGCACAATATTAGGCTTCCTTTTAAAAACATTTTTTAATAATGAGCCCATATATGCAATGCTCATTGGAGGGTGCTCAATGATTTTAGCTGGATTTTTAACCTTACAAGTAAAAAACGAAAATTAATAATATCCAGATGAATAAAAAAGCATTTATTTTCGATTTAGACGGCGTGATTGTTGACACAGCCAAATACCATTTTATTGCTTGGCAAAAAATAGCAACGCAACTCGGAATCGAATTTACATTAGAACACAATGAACAATTAAAGGGAGTTAGCCGTGTGCGTTCCCTTGAATTGATTTTAGAATTAGGAAAAGTTGCAGCTTCTCAAGAAGACAAAAACAAATGGCTAATTCAAAAAAATGAAAACTATTTATCCTATTTAGTTGATATTGATGAAAGTGAATTATTACCTGGAATTCTCCCAATTTTGAAATATTTAAAAGAGAACAACCAAAAGATTGCTTTAGGTTCTGCTAGTAAGAATGCTAGACCTATTTTAGAGAAAACAGGAATACTTCCCTATTTTGACGCCATTGTAGATGGAAATGATGTTTCAAATGCAAAGCCAGATCCCGAAGTATTTTTACAAGCCGCAAAACTATTGGGAATAAGCAATGAAAATTCAATTGTATTTGAAGATTCAGTTGCGGGGATTCAAGCTGCAAATACAGCAAAAATGATAAGTATTGGAATTGGTGAAAAAGAAATTCTCTTTGAAGCCGATTTCATTTTTGAAGATTTTACACATATAGATAAAGTTTTTATCGAAAAATTGATTAATAATTAAAAGATTCAATGATTGCAAGATTCAAAAATTAAGATAACAATCTTTAAATTTTTGATTTTTAAATCTTTAAATAAATAAAAATGAACCAAGATTATATCAAGCCAAACAATTGGTCCATCATAGAAGAAGGATTTGACAAAGAAAGTGTGAAATCTTCCGAGAGCCTTTTCAGTATTGGAAATGGCGCAATGGGACAAAGAGCCAATTTTGAAGAAAATTATACAGGGGAAACTTTTCAAGGAAGCTATATCGCAGGAATTTATTATCCAGATAAAACAAAAGTGGGTTGGTGGAAAAATGGCTATCCTGAATATTTCGCCAAAGTTTTAAACGCTCCAAATTGGATTGGCATAGACATTGAAATCAACGAGGAACAACTCGATTTAAATACGTGCAAAGAAGTTAAAAACTTTCGCCGAGAATTGAATATGCAAGAAGGATGGTACCACCGTTCATTTGAAGCTACATT
>CALPQA020000371.1 GCA_943325595.2 Auritidibacter sp. Marseille-P8566 | reverse complement strand
TGGAAGTATGTTGAGTACGCCAATTATCAACCCACCACAATCAGGAATTTTAGGAATGCACAATATTATTGAGCGTCCAATTGCTGTGAATGGTAAAGTTGAAATTCACCCAATGATGTATGTCGCTTTGTCCTATGACCACAGAATCATTGACGGACGTGAGTCGGTTGGATTCTTAGTTGCGGTTAAAGAAGCTTTAGAAAACCCATTGGAATTATTGTGTGATAACAATCCTAAAAAAGCGTTTGAATTGTAATAGCTTGTAATTAGGTTTTAATATAAAAAATCCCGTTTAGTATTTACTAAACGGGATTTTTTCAATAATTTGAGTTACGAATACCCTTTATATCTCAGTAATAAATTAGAAATTTGTTACTGTTGGAGGACTTGTTAAATAATTAGTAAATTGTCCGTGTCCAGTTGAATTCCAAGTTGTTCCATAATTTTGAACAGAATTTACGCTAAACATTGAGTTTCCTGAATAATCGTGATTAAAATTAGTAACATAATGTAAATTGTTTGATGGCCCCATATCAAAATTCATATCAAAATGGTAGTCGCCAATAGTATTTCTAGTCCAATCAAAAGTGATGTTAAAATTCGAACTACTAGGATTACCTAATTGAGCAGTATTAATTAAATAACTCCAATGTCCTGCTGATCCATCAGTATTTTCCCATCCTGTTAAATTGATATATTCAACAGAACTTTGAGTCATTGTGTAACTAAATTCATAGCGAGTACCCACTAAATTATAGGTATACGTTACCGTGTAATTTCCATATGTCCAAGTGTTTGTTGAGCCACTTTTACCCGTATTTGTTGCACTATTTTTCCCCGTAGGATTATTCATATACATCGAGCACATATTCATATATGCTTCCATCTGGGTGATTTGCGAATAGGTTTGAGGTGAGTTTTGTTGTAGATTAGAAGGGACTTTAGAGGATAATCCTAAATTTGTTAAAGAAGGTTTAAAAGTGGTAGTGGATTCATTATCACTACTACAACTGGTCATAAATATCGCAATAACGATAAAGCTTAAAATTTTTTTCATATTTATTAGTTTTTTTTGGTTATTATTTCAAAGATAATTTTTTTATTGAAATAAACATTATTTACACTGAATTTAAATTTTTATCCGTATGTTTTATGTCGTTTAAAAAACAACCAAAATGTTTTTTTGTATTGCAGTAAATAACGCGGTGATTAGTATTTGTTCACCATGCAAATGCTCCAGCTCCCACATTAATCCTTTCATGTTGCACTATCATTGAGAAATTTATTATGAAAACCAAAACGCAATTTCTAGCCCAGACAGCAGCGACATCCTGTTGTGGCGGGGTTCGCCACAAGAGATACAGCGAATGGCGGGAGGAATAGTGAGGAGTACTTAAAATCGTGTGCTTCAAAATAATAAAATCTTGTTTAGTTTCCATTGCTAAATGGGATTTTTCGTTTGCAAATTGAAATCAAACGAATCAAAATGCTAACTTTGCAACGCTCAATTTAGTAAGATGATAATCACCGATACGCACACCCATTTATATTCAGAAGAATTCGACATCGATCGTGACGAAATGATACAACGTGCCATAAGTGCTGGTGTAACCCGTTTTTTTATTCCCGCAATTGATTCTTCGTGTATTCAAAAAATGTATGCTTTAGAAACTGATTATCCCGAGAATGTTTTTTTGATGATGGGTTTGCACCCGACGTATGTAAAAGACAATTATCTGGAAGAATTGCAAATTGTGGAGCAGGAATTGGCTTCTAGAAAATTTGTTGCTATTGGCGAAATCGGAATTGATTTGTATTGGGATAAAACACACCTTAAAGAACAACAAATTGCCTTTAGAAGACAAATTCAATTGGCCAAACAGTATAAATTACCAATCGTTATTCACTGTCGCGAGGCTTTCGATGAAATATTTGAAATATTAGAAGAAGAAAAATCAGCCGATTTATTCGGGATTTTTCACTGTTTTTCGGGAACTTTTGAACAGGCACTTCAAGCCATTTCGTATAATATGAAATTGGGAATAGGAGGGGTGGTAACCTTCAAAAACGGGAAAATCGACCAGTTTATCAATCAAATCGGCTTGAGCCATATTGTTTTAGAAACCGATTCGCCATATTTGGCACCAATTCCCTACCGCGGAAAAAGAAATGAAAGCAGCTATATTGTGAATGTTGTTGATAAATTAGCGACACTTTATGGGGTTTCACCAGATGAAATTGCAACACAAACCACCGAAAACTCCAAAGCTATTTTTGGGATTTAATCCCATAATAAGAATGAAATCGATAAAAATTTCGTTCTTTTGTGAATAAAAATAAAAAAAAATGTCAAAATTTGATTCTATACGTCCCTTTTATGATGCTGAAATAAATGCAGCCATTCAAGATACAGTTAACCATCCGATGATGAAGGCATTAATGGATTTCACCTTTCCCGATGTTGATGATGCCGTGTGGAAAGAACAACTCAGAAAAACCCATTCTATCCGAGATTTTCAGTGCAATTTTATTTACCATTCCCTAAAAAAAGTACTGGAAATAAGTTCAGAAGGATTAACAACTTCAGGATTTGAAACTTTAGAAAAAAATACGTCATACCTTTTTATTTCCAATCACCGCGATATTATATTAGACACTTCATTATTGAATGCGTGTTTGTTTGAACATGGTTTGGTAATGACGGCTTCTGCAATTGGCGATAATTTGGTTAAAAAGGCGTTCATGAATACGCTGGCCAAAATGAACAGAAATTTTTTAGTTCAAAGAGGTTTGTCTCCTAGAGAATTATTGCAAAGTTCTAAATTATTAGCAGAATACATAGGGCAATTGTTGTTGCGCGAAAACCGTTCCGT
This sequence comes from Auritidibacter sp. Marseille-P8566, assembly GCA_943325595.2. The sequence continues at coordinate 239 of CALPQA020000371.1, read as the reverse complement.
TTGGATCGCACAGCGGGAAGGCCGAACAAAAGATGGAAACGACGCCACACATCCGGGAGTTTTAAAAATGCTTGCGATGGGTTCTGACGAAGAAAATCTGATGAATTATTTTAAGAAAATTAAAATTGTTCCGGTTTCAATTTCATACGAATACGATCCAACGGATGCTTTAAAAATGCCGCAATTAATGGCCGAAGCCAATAACGAAGTGTATATTAAAGAAAAAAACGAAGACTTCA
>CALPQA020000370.1 GCA_943325595.2 Auritidibacter sp. Marseille-P8566 | reverse complement strand
ATCTAAATTATTATAAAGAAGGAATTAAATTTTCAAGGGCTAATAATTACAAAGCGGTAGATTCATTTAAATATGTTAATGGAATTGGAGCATCTTTTATGGGAAAACACGCTGCATTTTGGAGTGCTTTTAATATGGTTATTATTGATAATAAAATTGCAGGTACTTTAGGTTTTAAAAATCCAAATAGACTTTTGGTAAATAATAGCTATGAAGAGTTTATGAACCTTATAAATAAAATCAAAACCGAGAATAATTTAAATAATCCTGTGCAGGTTGAAAGAGGGATATTTTCGTTTCATAGTAATTATTTTGATAATGAAAATATCAGATTTAAATCTGAAATCAATGATTTTACAGATTTAGAATATGCCATTTATGTTGCTGAAAAATTAAACATAACAGTTCCTCAATATTTAAGAGATAGACTCTAAAAAAAATGAACTGACTATAAGTCAAAACGTGTAACTAATTCCTAAAACACTTTATTATGAAAAACGACTTCATTCCCATTACACTTAGTAATGGTGAAAGGCAATCTTTTGCCCTAGATTTAAAGGAATTGGAATTAAAAGATAATTCGTCAATTGAAAATTTAGATGCTTTTATTCTATTACAAGACTTAGAGAAAATCACAATTATAAATTGTGAAAATTTCAAAGATTTGTTAGTATTAGGTTCGTTCAAAAAACTCAGAAAATTAACTATTGAAAACTGTGATTCTATTACTGATTTAAGTTCAGTAAACAATGTTCCTAGTTTGCGAAGGTTAAAGTGTAGGTTTCAGAATTTAGAGGTTTTAAGAACCTTAAAAGACAATCCATATCTAAAAATTCTTTCACTTACAGAAAGAAATTGCATAAGTCGGTTTGAACTACTTCAAGGTAATTTTTTAATTGTAAAATTTATTACACCTGAAATTATTGATTTATCACCTATTGAATCTTTACATCAAATAACTAAACTAGAAGTATTATATTCTAATTATTTGAAAAATATAAATACACTTAATAAAGTTAATAACTTGCAATTTATTTGCCTTTCTCATTGTACTGAATTGAGTAATTTAAATCCATTAAAAAACTTAGATATTTTAAAAGAACTGGAGCTTTCTAATTGCGATAAAATTAAAAATACTGAAACTCTATTTGAAATCAAACAATTGGAAACTCTCAATGTTATTGAATGTTACGGAATTTCAACCATAAAAATAAAAAATGATAATTTTTCCATAAAATCGCTCACAATTAGTGGCTGTACGAATTTATCTCAAATCAATCAAATTAATAAACTGAAGTCATTGCATCAACTTCAAATAGAATCTTATTTAAATAATTTTCAATAGGTTTTTACTTTGTCATTATTTGGCTAAGTCATTTGATATATTTGCAATATTAATCCTAAAATCAATTTTATATGTATTTATTTATAATCATATTCATTATTATTAATTATTTGGCTGCGGTTGGTTATGCTGATATTTTAAGATTGAATACAGACCGATTATTGAACACTTTTGCTTTTGCAACTTTAATTATTATTGTTGTTGTTTTCTTTTCTTGCCCGAGCATAATGGAAAAATGGATATTAGGTGTTATTATCTTTGAATTAATTGGGTTTATATTATATATTAAAGGTTGTTTGGAATATAACAAAAATGAAAAAGATAAATTAAATCAAAATTAAGTTTTTGAAGTAAATTAAATTATTAAACTTAAAATCAATCTTTATGAATTCAAATTATGCGGTTGCTGTTAGTAATGTTGTTTGTATTGATTTGTTAAATTCTTCATGGGAAGAAATCCAAAACTATTTTATAATATCCAATTCACCGAAAGATATCAGAATCTATTTTAAAAATATTCATACGGCTTTGCATAATGATTTGTCAAATGAAGAAAATCCACATCTTATATATTTAGAGGAAAATTTTATTATTGGAACTAAAAGGAATAAACAAAATTATAGCCATTTTCAATTAGGGGGTCTTGAAATTCTTTCTAAAAATATAAATACCAAGGCTATTAATGAAACTTTTTTTGAAATTGTTGAGTTGTCTATAGTTGGAATTAATTGTTTTGAACTTCCGCCAAAATTATTAGATTGTTTTAAAATTGCATTTAATAAACCAAATGGTATAAGTAGATATGCTACTAAAATCATTAATGCTCATATTCAGGTTTCTGATTTGTTGGCTATTCCTTTGTCTCAATTAACTGAGAATTACAATGTTGGAATTCATTTCTTTAAAAAGTTATATACTTCAAAACTAATTCTAAAAGAGGTTTATTACAAAGACCAATTTCCTTTAATATTTGTATTTAAAGATGCCGATAATTTGGAATTGATGGGTTGGAATACGGAATACCTAATTGCATTGCAAAATATCAAAACAAATAAAGAATTGTCAATTTATACAGGCGATACCATAGATAAAATATTAGATAAAATCAACACGGTTGGGCTAATCAACATAGAAGAAGAAGAAATGACATTTTTAAATTATTATTCAAAATCATTATGAAAGTACTCTCAAAATCTCGTTTCAAGTTAGGACTAGAATGTCCAAATAAGTTGTTTTTTACTAGTGATAAAAACTATGCCAACAAAAAGATGGATGATTCTTTTTTGCAAGCTCTAGCAAAAGGTGGGTTTCAAGTGGAAGAGTTAGCTCGTTTGCATTATCCAAATGGGATTTTCATTAATACTGAGAATTACGAATATGAAAAAGCATTTCAGCTAACTCAGGAAGCATTATTATTAGAGAATGTAGTGATTTATGAAGCTGCTTTTTTAGTGGATAATTTCTTTATTAGAACTGATATTTTAGTGAAAACAGGAAATCACATTCGGTTAATTGAAGTAAAAGCAAAATCATTTAACCCTAATGAAGAAAATATTTTCGTTGGTAGCCGTGGTGGATTAGTTAGTAGTTGGAAACCCTATTTGTTTGACTTGGCTTTCCAAAAGCATGTTGCTTCGTTGACTTATCCCAACTTTCATTTTGAAGCCTATTTTATGATGGCTGATAAAACTAAAACGGCAACTATTGATGGATTAAATCAACTATTTAGAGTTCCAGCCAACGGAAATCCTAGAACAGATATAATTAAAAAAGT
>CALPQA020000369.1 GCA_943325595.2 Auritidibacter sp. Marseille-P8566 | reverse complement strand
GGACTTTTTTAATTTGAAGCTATTCCTGCTGTCCGTTGTATCCACGCTAAAAAGCGTGGGATGCCACTTCCATCAGGGCTAAAAACGTTCCGATTTCATAAGATGATTTTATTATAATTTTAGATTTATAGAACCAAAATCAAAATATACAAGTTACATAAAATCCGAAGCCAAGCGCCTCGGGTTTTTGTCTTGTGGGATTTCCAAAGCAGGGTTTTTAGAACAAGAAGCACCTAGATTAGAAAATTGGCTCAACAAAAACCACCACGGTCAAATGTCCTACATGGAAAATAATTTTGACAAACGCCTAAACCCAACCTTATTAGTTGATGATGCCAAAAGTGTTGTTTCGTTATTGTTGAATTATTACCCAGCCGAACTTCAAAATCAAGAAAGTTATAAAATTTCAAAATATGCTTACGGACAAGATTATCATTTTGTTATCAAAGAAAAACTCAAAGAATTTTTATTCTCAATTCAGTCGACAATTGGTGAAGTTTCAGGACGCGCATTTGTAGATTCTGCTCCTGTTCTCGACAAGGCTTGGGCTGCCAAAAGTGGCTTGGGTTGGATTGGAAAAAATAGTAATTTGCTAACACAGCAAGTAGGTTCGTTTTATTTTATTGCCGAACTCATAATTGATTTAGAATTAGAATACGATTATGCAACCACAGATCACTGTGGAACCTGCACTGCTTGTATTGATTCTTGTCCAACAGAAGCAATTGTTGCGCCCTACATTGTTGACGGAAGCAAATGCATTTCCTATTTCACCATCGAACTCAAAGAAAATATTCCTTCAGAAATGAAAGGAAAATTCGATGATTGGGCTTTTGGTTGTGATATTTGTCAAGATGTTTGTCCTTGGAATAAATTTTCAAAACCACACAACGAACCTTTATTCAATCCAAATCCTGAATTGCTTTCCATGTCAAAAAAAGACTGGGAAGAAATAACAGAAGAAACATTTAAAGTAGTTTTTAAAAATTCAGCTGTAAAAAGAACAAAATTTGAAGGACTAAAACGCAATCTAGATTTCTTGAAATAATTAGATTAATAAACCTAATGTTTGATTTATTTGGAATGCTTTTTCCGGTAAAATTTCACAACTGAAGTTGCTATAAAATAGCCTAACAAAGCCATTACTCCACTAAGAATAAAGGAGCCAACAAAAATGGTAATTCCCGTATTGGCTATATTATTTTTCCAGTTTTTTAAATCAAAATGTATCGCGGCACCAGTTATAAAATTTCCAATTTTATAACTTAAATACAAGAAAAACGGACTTGTGAATGGATTTGAAATTACACTCGTGGCGAGTGCAATTATCAGATTGAATTTAACAAACCTACTAAGCACTAATACGAGCACTGTTCCAAATCCAAAAGTAGGGAAAACACTAATGAACGTTCCAATAGCTGCACCCAATCCGATTTCTGAAATGCTGTCATTTGTTCTGGCAAGTTTCCAAAAAAGCACTTTTATTCGCCGTAAATATTTTTTCAAATTAAGAGTATTTCAAAAATCTATTTTTTGTAAAATAAGTCATTACGATTACAATAAATCGAATAAATAAATACGATAACAAGTTAGAATATTTTGCAAAGGAATGATTGTTTTTTTGCAAAGACGCAATTGTTATTTTCGTGCATTGACTTATTATTTTATTCAAATGCTGTAAATATTTTTCTGAAAAATCCTCAGAATGAATCCCTAAATTCATTTCAATACTTCCAAATGAACTCAAATTATTAATGTTGAAAGAGCCAATAGTTGTCCATTTTCCATCAATTACAGCGGCTTTTCCATGTAAAACCGATTTATTCCATTCATAAATTTCTATGTTATATTTCATCAATATGGAATAAAGATACAGAGAAGCGCTTCTCAATACGGGCACATCGGATATTCCTGAAACAATCAATTTTATAGGGACTTTTCTTTTAGCTGCTTTTTTTAGCGCCAAAGCAATTTTTCTTCCTGGGAAAAAATAACTCCCAACTATCACAATTTCCTTTTGAGCATTCCGAATTGCCCTTACATATTCTTTTTGAACTTCATTTTTTCTATTCAACCAATCATTTTGCAAAACTCTAATTTCTATGGGTTCGTTGGCTGTAATAACATCCTCTATTTTTGTTTTTCGAACCTTTCTTTTTCGGTGATAAAAATTTCTGCAAATTTGTTGAACCGGTTTTGCAACAGTACTTTCTATTTCAATAGCATAATCAAGCCAAGGGGTTTCAAAGGAAGTCCCGTGGTATTTATCGGCTATATTTATTCCTCCAATCAAGATTTTCTTACCATCAGAAACAACTACTTTTTGATGCAATCGCCGCCCGATATAAAACGAGTTCAAAGACAATAAAGGTGAGAAAAACCGAATGTTCACGCCGTAATACCGAAGTTCTTTGATGATATTAGATGAAAAGGAATTAGAACCAAATCCGTCTAATAATAGATAAATTTTAACACCTCGATTCGCAGCTCTTTTCAAAGCCTCAACTATTCGTAACCCAGTTGAATCAGTATCGAAAATATACGTTTGAAAATGGATTTCTTTATTGGAAGCATTTATTAATTTTTCTAACCTTGAAAAATAGTCCGCGCCGCTGTAAACCAACTCAATAGATTTTTGGGGTTTAAGTACGTTTATTTCCTTTAATAACATATCAGTTCCTTTATAAATTAGAAAATAGTAAAGAGAATTATTGTAGGAATGAATATTTGAGGAAATCAATCATAGCCAAAACCAATGTTGGACTATTTCAGAGCTAATTTAAGAAAAATTTAAACAGTTTTTTAGTCATAAGCCATTTATTAAGAAATATTTACGATTTATTGAAAACAACGGTGTCTTTTTTTAATTTTAATAATATTGAAAACAGTATAAGAAAAAATGCATTTAAAGTTTGAAAGAGAAAGTAATTTAATTAATTGCAAGGATTCTTTTTGTCTAAATTAATTTAAAATTAAAACAATTGGATTAAAGAGTTCAATATTCCGTTCTTACTTTTATCTTTGTATGTTATAAACAACCTTTGAAATGGACAATCACAATAAGAGAAGAGAAGCTTTATTATATCATGCCAAACCAACGCCAGGAAAAATTCAGGTAGTTCC
>CALPQA020000368.1 GCA_943325595.2 Auritidibacter sp. Marseille-P8566 | reverse complement strand
TTTTTGCAAATTTACTGACCAAAACACAAAATCTTGGGGCACTTATTATGGTGGGGAATTAAATGAACAAAATGTTCGCTTTCATCCACATAATAATGAAAGTCAGTTTTATATTGTAGGTTCAACCCAAAGCACAACACAAATAGCAACTCCAAACGGTTTACAACCTAACAAACAAGTATTTGATTTAGTTAATTACAATGCACTGAATGCATACAACATTTTTATAGCTCCTTTTGAACCTAATGCCCTTTCTGAGGAAATTTTTACTAATACCTCGTTTTCCATTTTTCCAAATCCAAATAATGGAGAATTTACTGTACAATTAAATTCCAATTCATTTGTTGAGACTACCCTAGAAATTTTTGATATGTTAGGAAAGAAAATTTATATTCAAAACCTAAACAGTAATCAAACAACTGTTAATACAAAAAATATTGAAAAAGGAATTTATTTGGTAAAGTTAACAAGGGGAAATCAAACAACAACATCAAAAATTGTGATAGATTGAGAAAATAGATTTTTCAAAAAACAAAAAGCCCCGCTAGTAGCAGGGCTTTTTTGGTAATACTAAAAGGCTTATTTCTTATTCGAAGAAGCACTCATTTCCATTGATAACGCAGAGCGCTCTAACTTTAATTTTCCAGACATGGTCTCTATAATAACAGTTGAATCTGCTAATTCAGAAATTTTTCCGTGAATACCACTTTTAGTGATGATTTTGTCACCCACTTTCAAAGCGCTTTCGAATTCTTTTTCTTGTTTGGCTCTTTTTTGTTGTGGTCTAATCATAAAGAAATAGATAACCACAAACATTAAAATAAACGGTGCAAATTGTTGTATTTGTTGCATAATTATAGTTTTTAGATTTATAAAATAATTTAATTACTCTTTAATTGAAGCTTTAATTAATAAAGTGGTCAAAACTTCTTTCGTATTAGTTCTCAGTGTAACTGATTTTTGTTGGTCTCCATGTTTACCTGATGAATTAAAAATAACTTTAATTTTTGCAGATGCTCCTGGTTTGATTGGTGTTGTTGGGTATTCTGGAACAGTACAACCACAAGAACCTGCAGCTTTAATGATAACCAAATCTGCTTCCCCTGTATTTGTAAAGTTGAAAGAATAATTCACACTTGATCCAGCAGCTATAGTACCAAAATCATGTTCTGTTTTATCAAACTTAATAAATGGGTATTTACCATCTGCAGGAACTACTGCTTTCTCTGGTTCTTGAATTCCAATTGATGCAGAACCGCCAATACCATTTTCTGAACCTGGCATTTCTTGTTTTACTCCCTCTTGCTTTTTACAAGATGCTAAAAATAAAAAAGAACCTAATACACTTACTAAAACAACTTTTTTAATCATAATTATCAAATTTTTACATTAAACCTCTACCGATTTTATTTAATTTATTATTAGTTTCAAATTCTTTGACCAGATTGTCTAGAATTCCGTTGATAAAAATACTACTTTTTGGCGTAGAATATTCCTTTGCAATTTCTAAATATTCGTTAATAGTTACTTTTACTGGAATAGATGGGAATTTTATGAATTCACAAATCGCCATTTTTAACACGATGGTGTCAATTTCGGCAATTCTTTCTGAATCCCAATTGGGTGTTTTATCAACATATTCTTTGGCTAATTCTCTTTCGTTTAGAACTGTTTTTCTAAATAAATTAGTTACAAATTCTTTATCTTCTTGATCTTTGTAGATTTTTGGAACTCTAAAAGCCTCGTCTTTAGAAGATTTAAGTTGTTTCAATTGCTTGATGATCTGAGTATTTACTACAGGAATATCATCTATCCAAGTCAATTTATTATCTTCTAAATAATCGTATAATTTTTCATTTGGCGCAATTATTTCCATAAAAACATCCAAAATAAATTGTTTGTCTTCTTCGAAATCATTTACAGCATTTGACATGTAATTTTTATACAAATCACTTTTTTTGATTACATCCAAAAGGATTAATATGTAATCATCATTCAACTCCCAATTGGTTATTTTTCTGTTTTCCAATGCAATTGACAACGAATTGTTTTCGGCAAGAATTTGAAAAATACTATTGTTTATGAATTTTTTGTTGGGATTGCGCTCTTCAGCTGTAGTAATGTGTTTTTGACTTGATTTTTCAATAAAAACAGCTTCTTTTTTACCAATTTCAATCAGAGAAGAAAGCATTATTAAATACAAATCTAATAAGTTATCAATACTGTAAAGTAGGAATTTCTCCTCTTTTTCGATACTATCAGAACCATTTTGGTGCATCGCATATATCGATTGCATCACTTTCACGCGGATATGTCTTCTATTTAACACTTGGTAAGAACTTATTTAAATTATAAGAGCGAAAGAAAATCTTTCGCTCTGCAAAAATAGTAATTATTATGAAAAAAGCACCCTATTTAGTAGCGTTTTCTTTTTTTCTTTGATCAATACGTTTTTGAGCAATTGACATTGCTGCTTGTTGTGTGGTTGTATTGTTGGCTTCAGCAAAGCTAAAAATTTCTAATGTGGTATTGTAGATGTTTTCAGTTCGTTTCATCGCTTCGGCGCTATCATACTTTGCAATTTCGGCATAAACATTGATAATTCCACCTGCATTAATCAAGAAATCAGGAGCATACGCGATTCCCCTGTCTTTTAAAATTTGTCCGTGAATACTGTCATTTGCCAATTGGTTGTTAGCTGCCCCAGCGATTACTTTAGCTTTAATTTTATAAACTGTATCATCATTTATAGTGGCACCAAGAGCACATGGCGCGTAAATATCAACATCAGCTGTATATAAATCAGCACCTGTGAATATTTTTGAACCGTATTTTGATTGTACTTCTTCTAATCTGTTTTGATTGATGTCGGAAATTTGAACGATTGCTCCTTCTTTAACCAAATAATCTACTAAGGTTTCCCCAACATGCCCAATTCCTTGAACTAAGACTTTTTTCCCGTTTAGATTATCCGTGCCAAATTTGTATTTTACTGCCGCTTTCATTCCCATGTAGACGCCATAAGCCGTTACTGGAGAAGGATTTCCAGACCCACCTTTACTTTGAGAAATTCCAGTTACAAATGGCGTAACTTCTCTAATCAAGTCCATGTCTTCTGTGGTTGTTCC
>CALPQA020000367.1 GCA_943325595.2 Auritidibacter sp. Marseille-P8566 | reverse complement strand
TTGAATATACTCCAAAAATATTTTCCAAGGAAACATTAGCCATCAAGTTGAATTTATAATATCCAGAAGCGTAAAATCCAAGTTCATACCTCGTGTTTTTACCTTCTTCGACACCAAAATAACCTTTATTTGGAACCGTAAAATCAGCATTTACAATCGTAATTTTAGAGGTTATCGGAGCAAGATTAAACTTTAAATTATCTCTTTTTTTCCATAACATCCCTGGGCCAAAAGTCAAATATCCTGGTGACAATAAATTAGTAGTTTCTGTTCTAATTTCAGCACCATTTGCATCTTTCCCATAAACATAGCCTTTTGCAATTTGGGTTTTAAAGTTCAATATAGCAGAATAATACCAAAGTCCTTTTGCCTTTTTGCCAAAAAGCGAATTCAATTCCAATCGGTCATCTGTTTTTTTCTCGAAAGGAGAATTTTTGGTTTTTACCAATCCATAAGAAGCTATTATCTTATTATCCCAAGTAATGTCTTTCTTTTTATAATTGAAATCGTAGTTTACACCTACATTTCCAGAGAGATTATTTTCGCCTCCTGCTGCCCAATTATTAAAATTAGACTGATTGAAAAGTAACGAAAAATTTCCTTTTCTGGTCCAAACTTTTGTAGTGTCTGGTTTAATTAAATCTTGAGATTGCACGGATAAGCTACCCAATATACAAAGCAAAATAATTCCTAATTTTTTCATGTTTGAATGGTATTAATTATTGTTTTTTCTTGTACAACGGAACGGCAGAACAAGCTTCTCCGTACATAATGCTTTTTGCAAATGGCTGCAAATATTGTGCCGCCAAAACATAAGCACTATTTGGAACTGGTTTTTTTGAACATCCCTTAATAATAACTGGTTTGTTTTCAAAAACTGAATAATCAATTGTAGGTAAAATTTCTTGGTATAGTGCTGAATCTAAATCTTCTAATGTGCCACTTATAATTTTCTTAGCAAAAGGAGCCAATTGCAACGTAACTAAAATGGAAGCCCAAGCCGGAATTATGGCATCGGTACTGCAAAAAACTGCAACGTAATTGTCTTTATATTGAGACCAATCATGATTAGCCAAATGTGCTCTAAATTCTTTCTCTTTTAATAAAAATCCTTCTAAGAGCCATTGTGAAATATCAATTTGCGTACGAGTTCCCTTTGGATAATAATCTTCTAAATCAAAGACTTCCAAAACACTATTCGCAACTCTATTTATGATTTCGTCCATAATTTTGATATTTAGTAGTCCTGTTTTTTGATGCCAGTTAAAACTGAATACTAAAAAACTGAACATTGAATACTTTTTTCCTAAAGCATCCCCAATTCTAATTTTGCTTCTTCGCTCATTAAATCTTTACTCCACGGTGGGTCAAATGTAATTTCAACTTCACACGATTTAACTTCGTCTATCAATTGTACTTTCTCCTCCACTTCACGAGGCAAAGATTCTGCCACAGGACAGTTTGGAGACGTTAAAGTCATTAATATTTTAACTTCATTGTCTTCATTTATCATAACATCATAAATCAAGCCTAACTCATAGATATCAACTGGGATTTCAGGATCGTAAATTCCCTTTAATTTTTTTACTACGTTGTCACCCAAGTTAATTGTATCATTATAATCTTCCATATTTTTTATTTTTATTAAAATCGGGGCAAATCCGTTAAATCTTATTTTTTTGCTTCAAATGCCAAAGCATACATTTTTATGTTTTTTATCATCGATACCAAACCATTTGCTCTGGTTGGTGATAAATGTTCTTTCAATCCTATTTCATCAATAAAATCCATGTCGGCTGCTAAAATATCGGCTGCTTTTTGATTAGAGAAAGTCCGAATTAAAATGGCAATAATACCTTTGGTTAAAATCGCGTCGCTATCGGCTGTAAAAATAATAAAATCATTATTTTGTTCTCCTTTTAACCACACTTTCGATTGACAACCCTTAATAATATTGTCATCCGTTTTGAATTCTTCTTGAATCAATGGTAACTTTTTCCCTAATTCGATGATGTATTCATAGCGCTCCATCCAATCATCAAACATAGAAAACTCGTCTACAATTTCGTCTTGTATTGCTTTTATTGTCATTTTTCAGCTTTAAATAATAGATTTACTATTCCAACTACTTTTTGAATTTCAGCAGGTGGAAATCCATCGTCAAAATCTTTCGTTTCATATGTTTTCCCATCTAAGGTAATTTTTAAACTTGCAATGGCAGCACCATCGTAAAATCGTTTTTCTGTTGGCGCTTTCAAGTTGGGCACCTCATCTAAAACTATCTTATTAAGTTCAGAAATTAAAAAATTCCAATCGTCATCTGAAACTTTTTGAATCGATGGTTGTACTTGTCCATCTCTATCGTTTGTTAACGAAACAGCATGGTTTTGAACAACAACTTTTTGATAAAACCCCCTTGTATTGGCAACATATTCAATTACAAGTGTTTCGTAATTTTGTTTATTAGGTGCTATCGTACTTTTACTAGAATTGCAGCCTATACAAACCAAAAAAAGGGATACAAAAAGTGTACTTATTTTCATTTTTTTTTATTTATGATAACATTAATTGTGCTCGTTTCACTCCTTCAACAAAGATATCAATTTCTTCTTTTGTATTATAAAAAGCAAACGAAGCTCTAATTGTTCCAGGAATTTTAAAAAATTCCATAACTGGTTGCGCACAATGGTGCCCTGTTCGAACGGCTATCCCTAATTTGTCAATTATCGTACCAATATCATAGGGATGAATCCCATCAATATTAAAGGAAATAACAGATGCTTTTTCTTTGGCAGTGCCGTATATTTTCAATCCTTCAATTTCTAACAAACGTTCCGTTCCATAATCTAGCAATTCTTTTTCTTGAATTTGGATGTTTTCAAAACCAACTTGATTCATATAATCAATTGCTGTTCCAAGGGCAATTCCTCCGGCAATATTTGGCGTTCCGGCTTCAAATTTATGAGGCAATTCGGCATAGGTAGTTTTCTCGAAAGTCACTTCTTTAATCATTTCACCACCACCTTGATAGGGCGGTAATTTGTTCAACCACGCTTCTTTTCCATATAAAATTCCTGTTCCTGTTGGTCCACAAATTTTATGTCCCGAAAAAACATAAAAATCACAATCC
>CALPQA020000366.1 GCA_943325595.2 Auritidibacter sp. Marseille-P8566 | reverse complement strand
CGAGGGAACTTTTTCTTCAGCAACTTGTACTGATGTTTCTTATATGATTCATACAGGAAAAACAGGCACTAATTATAATTATACAACTACAACTTTAGATTTGCCGACAAATGCCCTTGTGAGAACTAATATTACGCCACAAATTCATTTAAGCACTGATTTATCTCAAATTATTGACGGCACAAATAAAATTAACTTGTCATCTAAAAATGGGATGGGAATGGGAGTTATGATTATGGGAGGAACTGATTTGCCTTTGATCACTTCAAATTTACCTCAAATGTTTTCAGTTGAGCATGTTCATAATGATCCTAACTAAATAACAAAAAGGAACTGTTTGGGTTTCTTTTTCAAACAGTTCCTTTTTAATAAATAATCAAATGAAAATCAAATATTTTCTTTGGATACTATTGCCTTTGCTGGCAAGTTGTTCTGATGATGAGAAATACGTCAATGTTCCTTTGGAATTTAAAATCCCGTCAAATTTTCCTGCTTTGGTTTATAATATTGAGGTTAATCCGCCAACACAAAGTGGGTTTGAACTTGGGAAAAAAATATTTTATGACGGAAGATTGTCGTCGGAAGGAACTATTTCTTGTGGTTTTTGTCATATTCAACAAAATGCTTTTACACATCACGGACATACGGTTAGTCATGGTGTAAATAATATGGCAGGAACTCGAAATTCTCCGCCAATTCAAAATTTAGCCTACCAAACACAATTTATGTGGGACGGAGCAGCTGACAATTTAGATTTTCAACCTGTAATTCCGCTTTTGAGTGCTATTGAAATGAATGGAAATTTGACAACTATTATGGCTATGTTTAAAGCAGATGCCACCTATTCAAAATTGTTTAAAGAAGCTTTTGCAAATGGTCAAATTAATTCTGAAAACATGCTCAAAGCACTTTCTCAGTTTATGGTTATGATTACATCTTCCAATTCTAGATTTGACAAATACAGAAGAAATGAAATTGGTGGTACTTTAACTTCAGATGAAATTGCTGGTTATACAATATTTAATTCAAAATGTGCGTCTTGTCACGCTACCGATTTATTTACAGATAATTCCTTTAGAAATAATGGCTTGTCAGTTAATCCAATGGTTAATGACATCGGGAGATACAGATTGACAGAATTGCCCCAAGATTATTATAAATTTAAAGTGCCAAGTTTAAGGAATATCGAAAAAACGGCTCCTTACATGCACGATGGGAGATTTGGTTCTCTAGAATCAGTCTTAAATCATTATTCAAATTCGGTTACAGATTCGGAAACTTTAGACCCAATTTTAAAGCAAAATGGCGTTTTAGGAATTGCTTTATCTGCAAATGATAGACTACAACTTATTGCCTTTTTAAAAACATTAACAGATAACCAATATCTTAACGACACCCGTTTTTCTGATAATTAATACCTATTTATGAAAAAATACATTTTATTATTTTCGATACTATTTGCACAAATTATCGCTGCAAATACTGTAAATGATTCCATTTATAAATTCACTTTTCATCGAATGTTATTCGAAGACGATGATTGTGATGCTTGTGGGTGCTCTGCAAATGGCGGAAGTATGGGCTTTAGCTCAATGCTGAACAATAATTTTATTGGAATTCGATATATAAATCAAAAGTACGCAACAAAAGAAGGTGTTTTTAATAATTCCTCTTGGACTAATGAGAATTTTAACACAACCCAAATTTGGGCAAGAATCCCAGTTTCTGACAAAATTCAAATTACGGCTTTAGTGCCTTTTCATTTTAATGATCGAGAATTGATTACAGGGAAAGAGCGTATTCAAGGACTTGGAGACATTACTATTATGGGAATGTATTCTGTTTTTGAGACCCATTCTGACAGTACTACAGTTGGACATAAATTTCAATTGGGTGGAGGAATTAAAGTACCTTCTGGAAAATATAATTCTGCAAATAATGGAACCTTAAACCCAAGTTTTCAACTCGGAACGGGAAGTTGGGATTATTTATTAGTTTCGGAATATGTACTAAAAAAAGATAAATTCGGACTTAATACAGTCTTAAGTTACACTTTCAAAACTGAAAATCAGCAGCATTATCAATTTGGAGATCAATTTAATTATGGAAGTACATTGTTTTATTTATTAGATTTAAATAAAATTAAAATTGCACCACAGGCTGGTATTTCTGTGGAAGTTTACAATTCAAATCAACAATTCAAACAAGAAGTTTCTGATACAAAAGGAGAGATTGTATTTGGCAAATTTGGCTTAGAAATCGGTAAAAATAAGTTTTCTTTTGGCGCGAATTTGATGTTACCAATCAGTCAAAATTTAACGGGCGGCAATGTTGAATCTAAGTACAGGTTCAGTTTGAATTTGAATTATCAGTTATAAAAAAAAGGGAACTCAAACATTTGAGCTCCCTTTTTTAATTATTTCCCTTCAAATCTCGATTTTAAATCAGCGGCTATCTTTTCATAAGTATCAGCAAATTGCTTATCGTCGTAACTCAAACGAAGTAATTTGAAATCGGTCAAATATTTATTGGCTTTTTCAAATTCATTGGTCATGATTGTAGCAAAAATCAAATTTTTCAAAATTGCTGTTCCTACTTTTTCATCAATTCGGGCTTTACTGTCGTCATAATTGACTTCAGTAATCGTTTTTTCCCAAATTGCAATTGCATTTGCAATGTCTTTTACAGCATCTTCTTGGTGTTCTGTATAGTTTTTATATCCAGAAATAGCAAAATCTCTTGCTTTTTCAACATCATCATATTCGCCTTTTCTGTTTTTTACATAATATAAAACCGCAGAACGAGTCAATTTTGTATAACCATATTGATCATTCAAAAAGGTGTTTATAGTTGACATAATCGTCTCCACTTCTTGTCTTTCGATATAGTTTCTAGTTGGTTTTGAGCTTGTGTTTTTAACTTGAAAATCGCCAGTTGTTTGAAAAACGCCGCTAACTAAGGCTTTGTTGTCAACAATAACTTGAAGCGTTGTAGGATGACGGTACTTGGTTACGAATTGCGTTTGTTTGGTATAAAATTTCTCTTTTGTTTGTGGATTATAATTTTCCACATTTATCAAAGTGGCAACGGGTTCAATATATTCAAAACCTTTAAAATCAATTTTGATTTGAATT
>CALPQA020000365.1 GCA_943325595.2 Auritidibacter sp. Marseille-P8566 | reverse complement strand
GTTCCTAAAGAAGTGATGAATGAAGTCCAAAAGAAATTTCCTTTTCCATTTAAAGAAATTAATGGTAACTATGGAATGAACATTGACAGTGAAACTATCTCAATAGCAAGAATTACTAATGCAATTTCTTCATGGAAAGATAGAATTATGTTTATGAATTCTGTTAAACAAAGTATATTAGAAACTAATTAATAAAACCAATTATTTATGAGAGTTAAAGCATTATTATTTATAGCCTTTTTAGTTTTCACGAACTCAAAATGTATAGCACAAACAAATTATAATATTGATCCTAAATGGGATAATTATTATAACAATTATCCTTCTGGTATTGTTGATAACCACAGAGGTTCAGATTTTATTAATGTAATTGATAAAGTTAATTTTGTACCAAAAATGAGAGAATTGAGAGGTGATCAACAATTAATAAAAAGAGTAATATTAATGTTAAGCCCAGAGGATTTAAATCAGATGAATATCACTGGGAATTATTATAGTAGAACTATAAAACATTATGACTATTTTGAGCTTTATAATATGACCTATAACAAAATAGCAAAAGAGACTTGGGATAGATACGCGCCTTATTTGTTGCCTCTAATGGATATTGATGGAACTGTCAGTCTTAAATAAATTAGGAATGAAAAAAAATATTATCCAAACTTTATTTTTATTGTTTTTCTCAATTAGTTTTGCTCAAAACACTAAGGCTTCATACGAAAAAGCAAATGCTTATTTTCAAGAGAAAAATTATTTTTCAGCTATTCAAGAATTAAATAAGTTAATAAAAATAAATCCTAAGAACAAAAAAGCAATAGAATTAAGAGGAATGGCAAAACATAATCTTAAAGATGAGCGAGGAGCAATATCCGACTTTACTCTAATAATAAGTATAGATAGAAATTACTCAAACGCTTATTTTTTGCGAGGTGTTTCAAGAATACTAAATAACCAAAAAGAAGAAGGATGCCAAGATTTAAGCAAAGCAGGTGAGCTTGGAATCAGTGATGCTTATACCATAATAGAAGCCCAATGTAGAGATTAATTAATTATTCTAATACAATTCTTTTTCTATTTTTTATAATAAAATAAATAATGATTGAAAGGATTATACCAATAGTGGAATAAATAGAAAAATATTTTAAAAATGCCCATTTTTTTGGTTCTAAAGCGTAACGATTGGAATAACTTTTATACCAAACTATCCAATCAGATGTATAAACATAAGCATCATCTCTGCTTGTTGATGATGTAATTTTATTATCATTAATAACATAGTTTTTATCTCCATTTGGTCGTATAACGTGTATTGTATCACCCCATTTAATATATTTATCGTCTATTTGATTAACCTCATAATAGTCGCTTTTATAATGACCTAAATGAAAATCCAAAATTTTAGAATAAGATCCCGATACATATGTACTATCTTTATCTTCCTTTGTTAAAAATTCAGCAGCACCGATGTAGCAATTTTGTATAGATGGTCTGTATGTAGGCATATCATATCCAGGTGTAGAAAAATATCCATAATTAGTTCCGCTCCTATGAATTTTTTCAGGTACTTTATATGCCATATCACCTCCAAAATAAGTGACTATTGTAAATACATCATCACTACGCCATAGATTTAGAGCGGAAAAACCATCACTATAATGGGCTTTTATATAGTATTGTTTCAAATTTTTGAATATATCCCATTGTTTTAATTCTTTATCATACCAATAACCATCTTTATCATTCTCCCTTTTAAAAGGCTGATAAGCTAGAGTTATTCCATTTGCTTTTACTGAAGCATTATTAAAATCAATACCCATTTCTGTATCTGATGGATGATAAACTACATCGTGTAATTTACCATCTAAACGATCACCACAATAGTAATCGGAAATAGATGTTTTACTTTTAAAAAGTACATTTATTTCATCGCTAATTTTTTTGTAATCATTTTTTTGTTGAAAATAAGTAATCAAAGCCGATATGCCAATAGAAGTAAATATAAGTATAACTAATATAGTATATTTAGGTAATTTTATTTTACCCTCATCAGTTGTATTTATCTTTGTTTCATTAACATTGGCTTCATCCTCCTGTGGGATCATTATATTATTACTTTCAATAGTTTCAATCGGATTTAATTCTTCAAAATCAGACAAGGCAAGCCAATTAGTTTTATCATCACGGTAAATCATAGTGTCAGAACTAAGATTTCTAGAAAGTAATTCTATTAAAGTATAAGGCCCCTTTTTTTCAATTCCATCTAGGTAATAATATTTCATATTTAAATTTTTTTATTAACATTATTGCAATGCAATATTAATTTTTCATTATAATTTTAGATACAAGTATTATTAATTAAATTTACAAAATTATAATTAATGTTCAGTAACTCCATATTGCATAAGATAGTAACAAGATGATACCCCACTCATTCTACCTTTTTCATCATTCCACATTTGCAATGCTAAATCACGATCATCATAAATATGAGGGATTAGTGAAACACTTTCTCCATAAAATTCTTTATAATTTTTAGTTAAACAGAATTCCAAGTTTTTTTGCATTTCATACGTATAACCTGAAATAGAATAAATTTTTGAATATTCAAATGCATGAGGAATTAATTTACCTGAAAAAAAGTCTACGTCCGGGCCTGAATTTGAAGTAGTCATAAATGTAAAATAAATCCATTTGACCTCTGTATTAACTTTTTTTGATGTTTTTGCAGTTTTATTAGTTTTCTTTTTCTTAGTTGCGCTAGTATTGTTAGCACTAGAGCCAACTCTAATTTTTAAATTTCCTCTGTTACTATAACCATCAACTAATTTATTAGTAAAACTAACGCTACTGCTTCCATACATAAATGTAGAATAATCACCTGTTCTCATAATAGAACTTGGTTGACCTTGTACTTTTAGAACTGTGTTTTCTGAAGATCCTATTGTAAAATAACTATTTTGAGCTTTTAAACCAGTGCTAAAAACCACCAAGAAGAATAATAATAAATTTTTCATAGTATTTAAATTTTATATTAGTTATTAAACTTGTATTCGTAATTTACCAATGAAATAAGTTTGTCTTTATTATCCAATGTTTTCTCTTGCTTCAAAAGTCCTTTTGCATCATAATAAAAAT
>CALPQA020000364.1 GCA_943325595.2 Auritidibacter sp. Marseille-P8566 | reverse complement strand
TCCCTTTTACTTTATCTTTTTATTCTGGCCTTAGTATTTAATGTCTTTACCTATGCTTATTATTCAAAAGAAGTTGCTTTTCAAAAAGAGCAGTTAGAAAAATTGACCAAAAAAACACAAGCTAAAGAAGTAAAATACAATGATAATCTTGTAGATGCAAACTATTTTTCATTAGAAAATAATGAAAAAGCCCAGAATTATTTTTATTCGGAAGTCCCTGAAAAAAATATTGATTCTGCAAAATTAATTCCAATAGTTAAAGATGAATTATTAAATTTCAACGATAATCCAAATGGAAATCCTTATACGGGTCAAGAAAAATTAGGCGTAAATAAGTTTATCATCAACAAAATAAAAGTGTTAAATCACCGATGGATAATTGCAGATTTTAGTGATGGCGAATATTGGGGTGAAGTATTATTGAAGTATTTTGTAAACGATGATAAAAGCATTTCTTTTGAAGTCAATCAATCTATTTTGTATCAAAAATAGTAAGTATTTTTTTTAGCTACAGATTACTTCATCTTTTCACTTCGCTCGAGTCACAGATTTTTAAATCATTTTTAATTAGTGAATCAGTGGCTAATTTTGGTGTCAAAATAGAGATAAAAACTATTCACTTACAGTGAATCTAACTTAAGCTTTAAATTTTTAACCACAGCTTCGAAGATTTTTATATCAATTTAGCCACGAATTTTACAAATTTTCACTAATAAATTCGTGTTAATTTGTGAAATTTGTGGCTGTTTTTTTTGAATTCGGAACTTTCAGAACGCTATAATTTGGTCTATTTTCCTGACAACCAGATTTTTAAGTCATGAAAATTCTGAGGGGAAACTCCGTGGCCAATTGGGTATTCTTTGTACGTAGTTTTAATTCCTAAACCTTCTAAAATAGCGGGTGTTTTTCGCGCCCAATCCACAGGAATTACCTGATCAACTGTTCCGTGGGAAGCAAATATTTTCAAATTGCTAAAATCATTATTCTGGTAGTTTTCCTTAATAATATCTAAGTTCAAATAACCGCTCATTGCAGCCACTTTTTGAATTTTTTCAGGGTAAGAAAGTGCTATTGAATAACTCAAAATGGAACCTTGGCTAAATCCAATTAGCGTAATATCGGAGGCATCAATTGGATAAATAGCAAGTAATTCATCAATGAAATTCAATACTAAATCTCTTGAAACGACTGCTTGGTCATGGTCTGAAAATTTATTTTGATCGGCATCAAAGTTGATGGCGTACCAAGCATAACTTCCATATTGTAAATCGTAAGGTGCCCGAGCAGAAACCACATAATATTCGTCGGGAAGTTCAGAAGCAAAAGAAAATAAATCGGCTTCATTACTACCGTAGCCGTGCAATAACAGTAATAATGGATTTTTAACTGCTTTTGTTTTCGGTTCTCGTATTTGATATACTAATGATAATTCCATATTTATGAGATGCTTTTAAACCATTTTTGAAAATAATTACCCAATAAAGGTAATGGTTTAGTACTTCCATTTATGGCGCTGAAAATTCCATAACTCCATAAAACCGAAACAGAAATCCACATAGGTGCAGAAATCATAAGGCTGTCAAAATTACTAATTATCAACCCTAAAGAAATAAAAGTCAATGAAATTCCTAATGCTTGACGAATATGAAACGATGCGAATGAATTTTTATTTTCACTGTTCATTGACATTGCAATTAAAACGCCAACAAATAAAATATAACTTGTTATCGCTGCTGTTTTCCCTTCTTCTACTGAGTTTTCCATATTTTTATTTAGCTAAAACTAATTTACCTTGATTATAAATTCCGTAAACTTTCCCTTTCATTTCTTGTCCGATAAACGCAGAATTTTTAGATTTTGACAAGATGTTTTCTTTGTTGAATGTCCAATTCTCATTTGGATTAAAAAGTGTGATATTAGCAATTGAACCCTCTTTTATTGAACTATTTTTTATACCAAACCTGTTTTTCCCAGCGGTTAATTTTTCGATTACTTTCTCTAAAGGTAACACCGTTGTTAATGTTCCAAAAGCAGTTTCCAAACCAATTGTCCCATTTTTAGCTCCGTCAAATTCCATTTTTTTATGTTCAATATCAATCGGATTATGATCTGAAGTAATCATATCTATCGTATTGTCCAAAATACCCGCTAATAATTCTTTTAAGTCTGCTTCGGTTCTTAATGGTGGTGATACTTTAAATCGGGTGTCAAAACCGTCTAATTTTTCGTCGGTTAATACTAAATTATGAACGGCAACACTACAAGTTACGTTCAATCCTTTGGCTTTTGCGTTTCTAATTAGTTCAACTGATTTTGCAGTTGAAATGGTTGGAATGTGCATTTTACCGCCAGTATATTCTAATAAAAATAGGTTCCGAGACAATTGAAGTTCTTCGGCTAAGTTTGGAATTCCTTTCAGTCCTAATCGTGTTGAAACCACTCCTTCATTAGCAACTCCATTCCCTTTTATGGAAGTATCTTGGCAAAAAGCAAGCAGTAATCCGTCAAAATCTTGGACATATTGCAATCCTATTTTCAGTAGATTGGCATTATCAGTATTTTTATTATAATCTCCAAAAGCTATAGCTCCCGCATTTTTCATATCGAACAATTCCGCCATATCTTTTCCTTCACTTTCTTTCGTGAAAGCGCCAATTGGAAATAATTCGGTTGCAAAACCTGTGGCTTTATTTCTTACGAAATTGATTTGTGATTGGTTGTCAATAATCGGGTAGGAGTTGGGTTGTAAAGCAATTCCTGTAAAACCGCTTTTAGCAGCAACATGGAGTCCGTTTGCAATAGTTTCTCGGTCTTCAAACCCTGGTTCTCCAAGTGAAACACTACTGTCAAACCATCCCTCAGAAAGATGAAGGTTTTCAAGTTTGATGTCTTCAAAACCACTTTCTTCAGGAAGGTTAATTCCAATTTTTTCAATACTACCTTCATTGATTTTTACATCCACAATTTGGTTGTGAAATGGACTTTTCGAATCAATAATTTTCGCTTCTCGGATGATTAAGTTCATTTTATAAATTTTTGAATTACTACTTCTAAAACTAAAAATAATAAGGTTAATAGGACAAACAATTTCCAAATTTCGTTGTTACTTCGGTCTGAAAGCAAACTGTTAAACACAATATCAAT
>CALPQA020000363.1 GCA_943325595.2 Auritidibacter sp. Marseille-P8566 | reverse complement strand
TTATAAAAATATCCAGTGTTAACAGACTTTCGCAGGGGGCAAAAAAAAGGACAAATTCAAAAAAATTGAATTTGTCCGGGATGGTGGGCGATGAGGGGTTCGAACCCCCGACCCCCTCGGTGTAAACGAGGTGCTCTGAACCAGCTGAGCTAATCGCCCTGAATGCGAGTGCAAATATAAGCTTAGTATTTGTATTTGCAACTATATTTCGATAAAAATTACTTTTTTATTATGTCTTTTAAAACTACTTTGTCGGTGTAGTTAATCATTTCAAGAATAATTGGCTGATTATTAGTAGTTTTACCTTCTATAATATAGATTTTGCCGTTTTTATATTTGACATTGCTTTTATCAAAATCTACGTCACCGTATTTCAATGTTCTCTTAATATCAATCATTCCTACCCAATTTTCTTTCAATTTGGTCTCTGCACTATCGGAAACAGTAAAAGGTTTGGAACTTAAATCATTCAAGACTCTTGCATTTGGAAAATAATTGCATCGGGTGTCTTTACCGCTTAAAACCATGGCTACAAAAAAGCATCCCATAACAAGTCCTACAAGGTAATACGCAAATCGTTGGTAAAATTTCATTTTAAATATTTTTGCAAAGGTAAGTCAAAGTGCGGTTAAAAAACAATTAAATTTATATCGCTGTAAAGCAGGTTAAACCAATCGCCAATTGCTTTGTTGGTAAGGATTCCGTGGTACAAATAGACTCCGTTTTTCAGGCCTTTGTCACAACGAATAGCACGTTCAATACCGCCATCTTCGGCAATTTGAAGCAAGTAGGGTGTAAGAATATTGCTTATTGAAAGTGATGCCGTTTTTGAATACCGAGAGGGAATATTGGGCACGCAATAGTGAATAACATCGTGGTTGATGAAAGTTGGTTTTTCGTGTGTAGTAACTTCCGAAGTTTCAAAACAACCACCTGTATCGATGCTGACATCGACAACTACAGATCCTTTTTTCATTAATTCAACCATGGTTTCGGTTACTACAATTGGGCAGCGTTCTTTTCCTCGCATAGCGCCAATGGCCACATCACAACGTCTTAGCGCTTTTAATAACGCTTTTGGCTGAATGGTAGATGTAAATATACGTTGGTTTAAATTGTTTTGTAATCGTCTTAATTTAGTGATAGAATTGTCAAAAACTTTTACGTTTGCACCCAATCCTAAAGCACTTTTTGCGGCAAATTCACCCACGGTTCCTGCGCCAAGAATGACAACTTCGGTTGGGGGAACTCCTGTGATATTTCCAAAGAGCAATCCTTTTCCAAATTGGTTGTTAATCATCAATTCGGATGCAATTAATATGGAAGCCGTTCCTGCAATTTCACTCAGTGACTTTACAGCAGGGTAGGAGCCGTCTTCGTCTTTTATGTATTCAAATGCTAGAGCTGTGATTTTCTTCTTGGTTAGTAACTCAAAATATTCCTTACGGCGTGTTTTCAGTTGAATCGCTGAAATAACAATTGTTTCGGGATTAATCATTTCGATTTCTGAAATGGTCAAGGGTTCTACTTTCAGAATTATTGGGCAACTCATTACTTTTTTTGTGTCGGCGGTAATTTCGGCACCAGCATCGCTGTATTCTTTATCGGAATAACTGGCACTTAAACCAGCTTCTGATTCTATCATTACGCGATGACCATGAGATATCAGTGAATTTACAGCATCTGGAGTTAGGCAAATTCTACGTTCTTGATAACTGGTTTCTTTTGGGATTCCAATAAAAAGTTCGCTCCTGTTTTTTGTAATTTCAAGTTTTTCCTCTTGGGGAAGTAATTGTATCTTTGAAAAAGGTGTAATTGCCATTGGTTCTTTGAAATTAGTCTATAAATTTAAGCAAAATAATCTAAAAAGGAAAGTCAATAATGCTTTTTTCTAGACTATTACCGCTCGGTCAAACAAAAATTTATTTATATTTTTCCAAAAGTAAGCAATTTTTTATAGTAATTCTAAAACCCGCTTTCCATCAGGAAGTAATTTAATAGTTACAACAGAATGAATTTCAGGAATGAGACTTTCAATTTTTTCGGACCATTCTATAAAACACCAATTTCCCGAATATAAATACTCGTCAATTCCCATATCTAAAGCTTCGGTTTCGCTTTTTAATCGGTAACAATCAAAATGATAAACTATTTGATTGTTAGAAGTTTGATATTCGTTAACTAAAGAAAAAGTTGGGCTACTTGTTGCACCTTGAACTCCAAGAATTGAACATAATTTTTTGATTAAAGTGGTCTTGCCAACTCCCATTTCCCCGTTAAATAAAATTATTTTTTCGGGGTTTTGAGCGATAATATCTTGGGCAACACGTTCTAATTCGTCTATTGAAAAAACAACCTTCATTCGTAATATTTTATATGTACCTTTTTTCTTTTTTACTAATTTTAACCTAAATATTTGAAAGCCCTACTTCGGATTCATAACCAAAAATGGTATTATCATTTCTTCCAGTGAAATTCCACCGTGCTGGTAGGTATTGCGATAATAACTCACATAATGATTGTAATTATTGACATACGCCAAGAAAAAATCATTCTTTGCAAAAATATAAGAACTACTCATATTAATGGTTGGTAAACCAATTTTTTTCGGGTCTTTCACTGCATAAACATCTTTGTCTTCATAGGTCAAACTTCTTCCCGTTTTGTATCTCAGGTTCAAACTCGTGTTTTTATCTCCTATAACTTTCGATGGATTTTTCACATTTATAGTACCGTGATCGGTAGTTAAAATCAATTTAAATCCTAATTTTTGTGCCTGCTGAATAATTTCTAAAAGCGGTGAATTTTTAAACCAACTCAAGGTCAACGAGCGATATGCCTTGTCATCTGAAGCCAATTCTTTTACCACATCCATTTCTGTTTTAGCGTGTGATAGCATGTCTACAAAATTATAAACTATCGTAACCAGATCATTGTTTTTCAATGATTTGAAATTGTCAACTAGTTTTTTACCGGCGGCCAAATTCGTAATTTTAAAATAATCTTGCTTGATATTCAAGCCCAAACGCTTTAAATGTGCTGTCAAAAATTCCGCTTCATAGAGGTTTTTTCCACCTTCTTCAGGATCGTTTTTCCAATATTGTGGAAATTGTTTTTCCATTTCAAGAGGCGTTAATCCTGAGAAAATA
>CALPQA020000362.1 GCA_943325595.2 Auritidibacter sp. Marseille-P8566 | reverse complement strand
AATTCATTGGACCAAAGTAACTTTTTAGATTTCAAATTGAATTCCCAACTTCCAATTTTTGCTATTTTTTGAGCATCGTTTAATAAATTCTCACTAGTTTTTAATTTATTTTGACTTTTTTTAAATTCCGTTATGTTTCTACCAATGTAATGAATTCGGTTGGTTTCAGAATCTTTTTTAGCCCACCAATGAATAAATAGAACCGTTCCGTCTTTTTTTAAGCACCTATTTTCAAAGTGGATTGTAGAAATTCCAGAATTTAGTTTTAGAATTTCTACATTAGTAGAATATATATCATCGTTATGAACGAACCTAGTAAGAGGATTATTAAGTAATTCTTTTTTAGAATAACCTAAAAGTTTAGAAAATGCTGAATTTAAGACTTTAAGATTGCCTTTTAAATCCGAAATACAGATTAAATCGAGTGATTCGTTAAAGAAAAAATTAAAACTATCTAATAACTGATTGTTTTTTTTATCTTTCTTCTGTATTGATTTTTGAGATTCATTAGCACCATGCAATTCTTCATAATTCCCCTTAATTACTGTCATTATCAAAAAAGTTTTAATTAATATCCGAAAAAGAATCTTTCATTAATGTGTTTTTTTGATATAAAGGGGGGTATATATCTATTATAAATTTATAAAAAAATAATTACAAAAAGTACTAATTGACCATTATTTTTAAAATTCATAAAAAAAAGCCAAACAGCTATTTATTTCTGTTTGGCTATTTTATGCTATTTTAAACCGAATTAAATTTAATATAAACTTGGATATTTTGAAGGATTATCTTCATTCATTATTTCATAAATTTTTTCATAAATATCTTCGGTAGATGGTTTTGAAAAATAATCTCCATCTGTTCCATATGAAGGACGGTGTTCTTGGGAAGTTAATGTTTTAGGTTGGCTGTCCAATTGAAAATATCCTTTTTGAACCTCTAAAACTTGTTGTAAAATATAAGCGGAAGCACCTCCAGGAACATCTTCGTCAACTACCAACAGACGGTTCGTTTTTGAGATACTTTTTAGAATATCATGATTAATGTCAAATGGTAAAAGCGATTGCACATCAATAATTTCCACATCAATTCCAACTTCTAAAAGTTCTTTTGCCGCTTGTTCTACTAATCGCAGCGTAGACCCGTAAGAAACTACAGTAATGTCTTTCCCTTCTTTAACTGTTTCTACAATACCAATCGGAGTTTTAAATTCACCTAGATTTATAGGCATTTTTTCTTTTAATCGATAGCCATTCAAACATTCTATTACCAATGCTGGTTCGTCTGTTGTAAGCAAAGTATTATAAAAACCTGCCGCTTTTGTCATATTTCTAGGAACTAAAACATGAATTCCACGAAGTGCGTTTACGATCATTCCCATTGGAGAACCTGCATGCCAAATTCCTTCCAATCTGTGCCCTCTAGTTCTAATTATTAAAGGAGCTTTTTGACGGCCCGCAGTTCTATATTGTAAGGTAGCCAAGTCGTCACTCATAATTTGGATGCCATATAAAAGATAATCCAAGTATTGAATTTCTGCAATTGGTCGCAAACCACGCATCGCCATTCCAATTCCTTGACCAATTATCGAGGCTTCACGAATACCTACATCGGCAACCCGAAGTGCGCCATATTTTTCTTGCATTCCTTCCAATCCTTGATTTACATCGCCAATATTTCCTGCATCTTCACCAAAAACTAAAACTTCCGGAAATTTTGTAAACAGAGCATCAAAATTATCTCTCAGAACCATTCTAGCATCCACTTCATTTGCGTTTTCATCAAATTCTGGAAGAATTTCTTTAACAGAATATACATTTTCCTTTGATTCAGAATATAAATGAGAACTGAATTTAGGTTGCACTTTTGCTGTTACTTCAGAAATCCATTTTGCTAATTTATTTTTTTCACTTTCAGCAACTATCTTTCTCAAAATTTTTCTTGCTGTTGAAAGGATATCTTTTCTAAGAGGTTCCTTTATTGCTGATAAATCACTAGCAAACTGCTCTATATAAGCACTGTTTTTTGAAGATTTTCCAATTCCTTTTAACAACTCTACTAATTCTAATTGCTCTGCCTTAATGGGTGAA
This sequence comes from Auritidibacter sp. Marseille-P8566, assembly GCA_943325595.2. The sequence continues at coordinate 1,066 of CALPQA020000362.1, read as the reverse complement.
ACAAATGCATTCCATGCTGCTTTCTTTCCTTCTAAAACGTCTTTTTTTGCTTGACTTGCTATTGAATCAAGATTTTCTTCAGTTGAAAACCCATTTTCAATCAACCACTTTTTCATTTGTTTCAAACAATCAAATTCGGTTTCCCAAGCGAGTCTTTCAGCATTTTTATATCTTTCATGTGATCCAGATGTAGAATGACCTTGCGGCTGTGTCAATTCCTTAACATGTATCAAAACGGGAACATGTTCTTCTCTTGCAATTGCAGCTGCTTTTTGGTAAACGTCTATTAAATTTGGATAATCCCAACCTTTTACAGTCATGATTTCATAGCCATTGCCATTTGAATCTCGTTGAAAACCTTTCAATATTTCTGAAATATTTTCTTTTGTAGTTTGGTGTTTTGCGTGAACGGAAATTCCATATTCATCATCCCAAACACTCATAACCATTGGAACTTGAAGTACTCCAGCGGCATTTATGGTTTCAAAAAATAATCCTTCAGAAGTTGACGCATTACCAATTGTACCCCACGCCACTTCATTTCCTTTTTCAGAAAAATTAGTTTTATGTTCTAATCCCTTAACGTTTCTATATATTTTTGATGCTTGTGCCAATCCAAGCAATCTTGGCATTTGACCTGCAGTAGGCGAAATGTCGGCACTTGAATTTTTTTGTTTTGTTAAATCGTTCCAATTTCCATTTTTATCAAGTGAATGGGTAGCAAAGTGACCGCCCATTTGACGTCCAGCACTCATCGGATCGTGTTCAATATCAGTATGACCATATAACCCTGCAAAAAACTGCTGTATTGTTAAGTGTCCAATTGCCATCATAAAAGTTTGATCGCGGTAATATCCAGATCTAAAATCTCCTTTTTGAAATGCTTTTGCCATTGCCAATTGAGGAACTTCTTTACCATCACCAAAAATACCAAATTTGGCTTTCCCGGTAAGTACCTCGCGTCTTCCCAATAAACTGCATTCCCGACTTATACACGCGATTTTATAATCGTTTAAAACTTCGATTTTAAAATCTTCAAAAGTCAATGCTGCAGTCTCTGATTGTT
>CALPQA020000361.1 GCA_943325595.2 Auritidibacter sp. Marseille-P8566 | reverse complement strand
GGAAGTGATTGAGCTTCAATAATTCATCGATAAAAGTATTGGAACCCGCAACCATAAAAGGGTTTTTCCAAATGAAATAGGCAACTTTTTTAAAAGGTTTTCCTTTTACAAAATTTTGAAAATCGCTCAAGGCAAATACCAATTTATCGTTCCATTTTTGCGCCTCAGTTCTACAATTAAGCAATTGACCAAAGTCGGAAATCATCTTGAAATTGTCTTCAATTGTAATAATATCTGTTACCCAAATAGGGCAAATTTTACTCAATTCTTCAACAATATCTTTAGTATTTTCTTCTTTATTCGCAATGATTAAATCGGGTTTCAACAATTTAATCTTTTCTATGTGGACATTTTTAGTGCCACCAACACTCTTTTTTGTCGTTTTAAAATGATACGGATGTACGCAAAATTTAGTAATTCCCACAATTTTTTCTTCCTGACCTAATTCAAATAACAATTCCGTTTGAGAAGGAACTAATGAAATTATTCGCTTTGGTGAAGTTTCAAAAGTATGTTCAATTCCGATTTGGTCAACCAATTTCATAGCCATAATCTCAATTATAATAAAGTGTAAATTTATTGCTTTTTAAACAATTAAATCAAATAGTGTATAGTTTTTATATAGGTAAATTAAACTTAATTGGCAATTATGTGCATTACATTTGTTTAGCAATAATAATTAAAATTAACTTTTCTAAATGCGGAATTTTATTTTTTTAACAACACTCCTTTTATCTACACTTTTTTATTCCCAAGTTCAAATTTCACAAGATAATTTTGAAGGGAATAGCACCATCAACAGCTGGTTTGGGGATAGCTGTGGAATGGATACTAATTTTACGAATCCCTATCAAACTGGAATAAACACCTCTTCAAAAGTTTTAAAATATTCAGATATTGGTGGACTTTATGCGAACGTTCGATTTGATGCAGGATTCAATTATAATTTAGTGTCAAGTAGTGTTTTTTCTTTGAAAATATATGTGCCGTCTAGCGGAATTACAGGAAATCAAACGAATCAAATCTCGCTTAAGCTTCAAAATGGTTCGCTGGTTTCTCCTTGGTCAACGCAATGTGAAATTAAAAAATCAATTGTGTTGAATCAATGGCAAACGATAACATTTAATTTTGCAACGGATACTTATATAAATTTTGACCCAACTTCAACAAATCCTTTGTACCGATCTGACTTCAATAGAGTTGTACTTCAAGTAAATGGCGAAAATAACACTTCGCAAGTTGTGGCTTACATAGATGATTTTTTATATTCTGGAACTGCAACGCAATACAACAACTTAGTTTGGAGCGATGAATTTGATGGGAATGGAACAATAAATAATACAAAATGGTTCCCACAAACTCAACTTCCAAATGGAAATAGTTGGTATAACGGCGAATTGCAACATTATACAAATCGGCAAGTAAATTCAAACATAATAAATGGGATATTAAATATAGTAGCAAAAAAAGAAACTTTTACACAACAAGGCAAAACAATGCCATATACATCAGCAAGATTAAATTCAAAATTTGCTTTTAAATACGGACGTGTTGAAGTGCGTGCTAAGTTGCCTGTGGGAGCTGGAACATGGCCTGCAATATGGATGCTCGGAAAAAATATTATAGAACCTGGCGGATATTGGACAAGTACATTTGGTAGTGTTGGCTGGCCTGCGTGCGGAGAAATCGATATTATGGAACATTGGGGAACCAATCAAAATTATGTTCAAAGTGCAATGCACACGCCTTCAAGTTCTGGAAATACATCAAATCTTGGTGGGCAAAGAATTCCAACTGCTTCCAGTCAATTTCACATATATTCTCTTGAATGGTCGGCTTCAAGTATGGTTTTCAGCGTAGATAATGTAGTTCATTATGTCTATAATCCAGCAGTAAAAAACGCAAGTACTTGGCCTTTTGATGCCGAGCAATACCTTTTATTAAATTTAGCAATTCAATCAAGTATTGCAACAAATTTTGTTCAATCTGCAATGGAAGTTGATTATGTAAGAATCTATCAGCAAGGTGCATTAGCAACTGCAAATACAACAAAACAAAACGATTTACTATTATTTCCTAATCCTACTACAGATAAACTAAATCTTAAAATAGCAGAAAATCAAATTGGAAATCAAGTGACAATTTATTCAATTTTGGGTCAAGAATTAAATTCTTATATTCTAAATACAGAGGATACAATTTTAGATGTATCAAACTATCAAAACGGAATCTACCTCTTGAAAATAAATACAAATTCTGGTATTCAAACGTATAAATTTATTAAAGAATAGTAGTTTTTAAAATCACTGCCATTTCTTCTTGCATTTTCAACGCTTCTGCCCTTGCCTTTTCAGTAAAATCAGTTCCATTAGAAGCATAAATTATAGCTCGGGAAGAATTGATTAGCAATCCAACATTGGCATTCATTCCGAATTTACAAACTTCCGAAAGGCTTCCACCTTGTGCGCCAACACCGGGAACAAGCAAGAAACTATCAGGGACAATTTTGCGAATATCAGTGAAATATTCCGCTTTTGTGGCGCCAACAACATACATCAGGTTTTCAGAATTTTTCCAAGTTTTTGATGTTTCTAAAACCTGTTTGTATAATTCTACTCCATCAACATTCAACGTTTGAAAATCGAAAGCACCTTCATTAGAAGTCAAAGCCAACATAATCGTATGTTTATTTTCGAATGCCAAAAAGGGTTCAACCGAATCTTTTCCCATATAAGGCGCAACGGTTACGCTATCAAAATTCAAATCTTCAAAGAAAGCTTTGGCATACATCGAAGAAGTATTTCCAATATCGCCACGTTTTGCATCGGCAATTGTGAAGATTTCAGGATGTTTTTCGTTGATATAATTGATTGTTTTTTGCAATGAATTCCAACCTTTAATACCGTACGCTTCATAGAAAGCCGTATTGGGTTTATAGGAAACTGCCAAATCGTGTGTTGCATCAATTATCGCCTTGTTGAACTCGAAAATCGGGTCTTCTAGTTCTAATATATGAGGTGGAATTTTATTCAAATCAACATCCAAACCAATACATAGGAATGATTTTTTAACTTTGATTTGTTGGATTAATTCTTTTGTAGTCATTGTTGTGTGTTTAACCGCAAAGTTCGCAAAGTTTTTCGCAAAGTTCGCAAGGAAATTCTATT
>CALPQA020000360.1 GCA_943325595.2 Auritidibacter sp. Marseille-P8566 | reverse complement strand
GAAGCAGATTATATATTCGAGGTTTTCAAAAATTCTACTATCAAATGGAATTTTTAACAAGATATTAATTCAAAAAAAGGGTACGCATTGCGTACCTTTTTTTATTTTTGTATAAATATATCTCTAAGACTGAATGAAAAAAAATATAGTGCTCTTCGTCCTATTTATTCTTCCAATAGTAGCATACCTTTTCTTTGCTTCAGGGGTAAATAGTTTTACTAAACTTCCGACAGTAACTCCAAAAATAGCTGATATTGGCGTATGGAATTCCTTAAAAGGCAGTAAAGTTTCACTCAATAATAAAATTACAATCCTCAGTTTTTCAGGAACAAATCTACTAAAGAATAGAGGAAATTATTTTAATCTAAATCAGAAAATCTACCAACAATACCATTCCTTTAATGACTTGCAATTTGTCGTTATTTGCCCAATAGGGACAGAAAAAGACGCCAAATATATAGTAGATCAATTTTCGAAATTTACAGACGTTTCTCAATGGCAGTTTGTGTTTACTTCAACAGATGAAATTCAGAAGTACTACAACCAATTGAAATTGAAAAACAAATTGAATCCCGATTTTGGAACTTCTAATGTTTTTATTGTTGACAAAGAAAGAAACCTTCGCGGTCGTAAGAAAAAAGACGAATACAAAGAAGGTTATAATACTTTTTCACCATCGGATTTAAGCAACCAAATGCTAGATGACTTTAAGATAATTTTATACGAATACAGAGCCGCTTTGAAGAAAAATCATAATGCGGAACGCAAAATATAAACGTTAGAAAATGATAAAAAATAAATCATACATCGGAATTTTCTTCGTAATTTTAGTGTTCGGCATCTTTGCAATTCCAAAAATTATCGATAGAATTCAAAACGGAGAAGTAGTAAAAGGAGATCGTTTGGACATAATTTCAAATCATTCTTCATCGGAAAAATCAAAATTACTTACCATTGGGCCAGCTCCAAAATTTGAACTTACAGACCAAAACAACAAGCTAATTTCAAACAAAGATTATGCTGGAAAAGTATATGTTTTAGAATTTTTCTTTTCAACCTGCCCTACCATTTGCCCAAAAATGAATTTGAATATGATAACCATTCAAAACACCTTTTTTGGAAACCCAAACTTTGGTATTGTCTCCATAACTATAAATCCAGAACACGATACGGCGGCAGTTTTAAAAGAACACGCAGCTAAATTAGGTGTGAAATCAACCAATTGGCATTTCCTAACTGGTGATAAAACCAAAATATTTGAATTGGCAAACAAAGGATTTAATGTCTATGTAGGCGAAAATTCGAAAGCAAATGGCGGTTTCGAACACTCAGGATTATTTGCATTAATCGATAAAAATGGCGATATTCGTTGCCGTAAAGACAACTTTGGAAACCCAATTCTATACTACGACGGAATCGAAAAAGAAGGCGTGAGAACCCTACAACAAGACATCGCAATTTTACTAAAAGAATAACTATGGAAAACAATTCAGTAGAACAAAAATACAACAAATGGATTATCGCATTATCAGTAATAATCCCAGTTGCAGTAGCCGTACTTTTCAAAATTAAACTAAAAGATTTAGGTTTTAATGTATCGCCATTACCTATTTTACCACCAATTTACGCAACTATAAACGGTATTACAGCCGTTTTATTAATCACAGCCGTAATCGCAATAAAAAACGGCAATCGAAAACGCCATGAACTGCTAATGAAAATCGCAATTGCTTGTTCACTAGTTTTTCTACTTTTGTACATCGCCTATCACATGACCACCGATTCCACAACTTTTGGCGGAACTGGTTTCATCAAATACGTGTATTTTTTCATCCTTTTGTCACACATTATTTTATCCATCGCCACCATTCCGCTCGTATTAATTACCTACGTTCGTGCCTTGGCTGAAAAATTTGACAAACATAAAAAAATCGCCAAAATCACCTTCCCAATTTGGTTATATGTTGCCGTTACTGGCGTAATCGTATATCTGATGATTTCCCCTTATTATGTTAATTAAAATCGAAAGTCAAAAGTCGAAAGTCAAAAGTCAGCGGAACTTAATCACTTCTGTTACCGTATTTCTTATTTCTATTTTCTTTTCTATCACTACAAATGCCCAATGTGCAATGTGTAGAGCGGCATTAGAAAGCGAAGGAAATCAAGCAAAAGCCAAAGGAATCAACGACGGAATTGTCTATCTCATGGTAATTCCCTACGTCTTAGTTGGTTTAGTTTTCTTCGCAGTTTACAAAATGTACACCAAGAAAAACGCAGCTTAATCTCTTTTTTTTTAAGAGCGAATTGTCCCTCTTTTTCAGGAGATGCAATTCCCGCTGTCATTCCAAATCCTCGCTAAAAAGCTCGGGATTTTCCCTTCCATCGGGGCTGGATAAAAGTTTATATTCCTCTCCCCAGCCCTCTCCGAAGGAAAGGGTGACAGGATGTGAAGTTGTTGGTGGAAAATACGTTTAATCCTTTTAATCTGTAGCAAGAAAAAATCAATTTAATATCTGATAAATTTTCAGATTTAGTTCAATTTAATATTTTAAAAAAATCTGCAAATCTGCGGTGAAAATTTCCAGCTTATTCATTCGAACACACATGAAAGGTTTTTAAAACCTGTCAGGTTTAAGAACCTATTTTATCCCATCAACAGCAACTTTCACATTGCCATTTACTTTTATAAAAGCAATAATAGCCTTGTTCGTCAACTGTATTTTTTGAAATTGAACGTCGTCAATTTTACCATTTACAAAAACCCCAGGCATCGGAGAATAATTCTTCAAATAATTCATCATACTTTGCTTTCCTTCCTCCAAATTAGGTTGAATTGAATACCTGCAACTTTCCTGAATTTTTCTTAAAACCATTCCTTGAGCCAACCAATTTGCAGTTTTCAACAATTTGCTTTTCGTGTCCAAAACATAATCCAATTGGTCAAAATAAATCTCTTTAGTCGTTTCATTATATTGTGGAAAACCAGTCAAATAAACGGTTCCATTAATGCTACCCAACATCTCTAAAGCAATAACCATCTTTCCATTTTTGTGCCAAATCGATACATTTTGAACCGTAACTTTCTTGCTTCCATTTCCGTATTCTTGACCAGCAAAATTCTTAGTAATAATTTTCGATGCATCTTGATAACTTGAAACAGCAACAATATTAGCCGAAATTTTAT
>CALPQA020000359.1 GCA_943325595.2 Auritidibacter sp. Marseille-P8566 | reverse complement strand
GTGCATAAATTTCATCAAAATACCCCTGCCTTCCTGCCATTGCAGTTATCACCCTCCCCTGGGGGTAATTAACAGCATGTATCACGGGGTATGAAGGCTTAAACAAAAATTCCTGGGTATATTTCTGGGCTAATTTTTGGATTAGTATTTTGGAAAAAGTCAAATAGTTTAGTTTAAATGGGGTTACTGAAAATTTTTTTTTGAAAAAAATTTGAACACTATTTTTTGAACTATCGATTCACTAGATTTCCAATTCATTACATTCATCACATCTCCTTTTAGTTGCAATTAAAGCTTTATAGCCACTCGAAATAGTTATTGTGATGTCCTTCAACCATTTTTAATAATATTGCTTTAATTGACCTTATTTGTCAAAATGATTGCGGTAATTTGCTTGTTAAAGCAATTTTTAATTAAGAGTTAATAATCATGTGTTACTAAAAAGAAAATTCCTATTTTTAACTTTTTATAATAGAAAATTTAATGCAAGAAGCTACTGTAGAATTGATAAATGATAAAATGTTTTTTGACATCCTATTGGGTCTAGACATTATAAATCGTGATTGGCATGATGGTAAATATTATTTTTCTTCGTTAGATGAGGAAGGCTGGAGAAAATGTTTCCAAAAAATAAGATTTATTAATCCTGACAACAAATTTGACTATGCAAAATATGGTGAATACTTTATTTATAATAATAAATTATACATTATAACTGAACGTGTAGGTTATTTAAAATTTGACTCAAAAAAAATGATAAATGATTCATTCTATAAGAGTTTAATTCATAATAATAAGTTTGTAATAGAAGCTAATTTTGCTGGATTTTATATTGGTAGAAAAGATGATTTTGGAGAAAGTATTTATTACGGGGATGTTTTAAAAGTGGAATTAAATAACTTTTCTAAATGCAAAAATTGTCAATATTTTGGAGGACCTTTTAAAGACAGAAATAATATAAATGTTAATACCGTATATGGTCCGATTTCATTAACAAAAGGATGGCATCATTGTTCTAATCCGAATGAACCCTATTATATAGTTGACCAAGATTTTGGAGTAATTCCTAATTTATGTATGTCTTTAAAAACAGAAATAGTTGCTAATGTATATTATGACGTTTATTATAAAGATAATTTAAACTTTAATTTAAACATCATTAGAAAAGCTGTTTTGCCCGATGTTTATGTTACATGTAAGTTTTGGGATTGCTTCATTTCAAAAGAAAGTAGAGAAGGAAAATCCTCAAATGAAATTTGGGAGAACGCTTTAATTATGTTTAATAAAAAGTGATTTGTTAATATACAAATTAGATTTATTGATGTTATTATAAAGTAAATTTAGGGTGAATTAGTTCTATATTTTGCTCATTTCGTGTTCCTATAGATGGCTGATTCACACACTAGCGTTATAAAGCCACACAGCTATTACGTGTTTAAAATAATATACTTATGCGTTTATAATCATGTGGTTAACTTGCTTAATCAAGATTTTACTTTAATATAAAAAAAATCTAGAATTATAATTGAATTTCAATCCCATCTTGCATTTTTAAAGGTATATTATAGTAGTTGAAATCATTTTTATTGCCTTTAATTTTCTCTATGATATTAATCAAAATATCCTTTTGTTTAATTGGTGGAAAGAATAAAGAAAAGTACTGCCAATCTTTATTAGACTCAAAATTTCGTTTTGCAGGGGCAACTGTTATACCAACAGCATATGTCATTATATAACGCTCTTTAGTTTCTACATTTTCAATAAATGTGTCAGGCGAAATTTTAATCCAGCCTCCATTATTGTACTTATCAGTTGTAATATATCCAAAATCAATTTTAGTAAATTCTGGAAACAAATTGATTCTAAGTAATATTGGATTAGACTCACCATGTCCAAGCATGTTAAGATGAAATACCAGCTTTTTGTTATTTTTAATCATGTTATAATAATGTTTTAGTTTGTACCCTTAACCATTCTGGATTAATAACTTCAAGATTTTTACCATAAGAACGAAATAAGCGAATTAATTCCATACTTGGCACCACATCAATTGTAAAAAAACTGGAACCAGATTCATTTTTTTCAGGCTTCTGACTAAAATGGATTGGATAAGCTTCAAAGTAGTTAGTTATTTTTATAGAAGTTAAAAATGTAATTATTTGTTTCGGTTGATTTTCTATTGGATAAACACCATAAATATCATTACAGTAGCTTTCGACATCTTTTTCATTACTATCAATATATTTTCTTTTCAAATGCAACGGTTCGTATATTCTATCTAAACCAAAGGTTCTAATTGATTTATGAGATTCAGAATATGCTACAAGATACCAACGATTTTCAAATTCTTTAAGAAGTATGGGATGCACAATAATTACTTTAAATTCTCTATTGTTATAAGAATAATGAGAAAATGATACTGGACACTGATTTTTACATGCTTTAAATAATGTATTAAAATTTTCATATCCTTTAGCACCTTCAACATAATCAGTAAGTATTATTTTTCTTTTAGTATCGCTATCAGGAAACTCTTCTTTGTAAGTAGCAAGTATTTTTTGAATGGCATCACTAAATCGTTCATTTACCCTATTACCACCACCAAGATTTTTAATCAAATCAAGTGCTTCTTTAATGCTTGAAATATCGCTATCAGTTAGTGGAACAGAATTAATGGAGTAATTGGGGTTTGAGTAATAATATCCGAGATTTTTTCTACAAAATACAATTGGAGCTTCAAAAACATCCGACTGTTTCATGTTTCTAATATCTTTTTCTAATGTGTCTAAAGAAGGTGTTTTATCCAAGCTTCTTTCACAAGCTTCTTGAATATCCAATAGGTTAGGATAAGGATTAAATATGTTTTTCAACATTTTATCTATAACTCTATACCTACTGTAAGCAGATTTTGAAATGTCCATTGTTAATTTTTTTATAAAAATACATAATAAAAATCATTCCGTATTCATTTTGCGGTTTGAGTATAAATCTTTGTCCAATATTTAAGATGAAATATAAATTCAATTCTAATAAATTATTTAGGATAGAATACAAATTAAATCGAGAGTACTGAATTTCAGTTTCAGTTTCGAATTATAAAATTGCACCAAATTGGATATAAGAATAATCATACGAATTGATAATCTCATTGTAAAAGAGATGACGGGAAGCCCTAAGCAATTGGC
>CALPQA020000358.1 GCA_943325595.2 Auritidibacter sp. Marseille-P8566 | reverse complement strand
TCATTATAGGATCAAATTTTATTAACTCTTCAACTGACTTTTTCTCAAATGAATCTAAATTATTGAAAGTAATTGCTTCTTTAAAAACCCCATCTGCATATTTTTTTTCAAATGGGACTACCCAAATTTCATGGGATAGACTTTGTAATTTCTTAGTATTTACACCGATATTAGATAATTCATTAATAATTAATATCCATAGTGCTTCCTGCATATTCATATACCCTTTTTTTTCTTTTTGGAAAAAAGGCAAAATATTACAATTTCTCCAGTAATTAAGTTGCCTTGGGGTTATGCTTAAGTTATCAGGCAAAAAGCAATCATTTGAAATTAATCTTCCTATTTTTATTCTCTCTTTTTTGCTCATAAATAAAATTATTTTTGTAATTTAAATAATTAAATGTTTACTTATTGGTAAATATATGAATTATTTTTATATTTGAAGAAATTTTAAAGAAAAAATAAAATGATAAAGAAAAAAACAAGTCGGCAACGGGTTTCAAATAGAACTTATCCGCCAAAATTATGCAAAAAACCTAATTGCAATTTTGAATTTATTCCAACAGATGGACGGCAAGTTTATTGTAATGCACAACACCGCATTGACAGCAATAATGATAAAAGGAAAATTATTGATAAGTTTGAAAGCGATTTCAACAAAAAAGCAAGAAATAATAAATTGGTATTGATAAAAATTGAAAAAAGTGTTTATTACTTTAAATCGGGAGTAGCAAACAAATCTCTTTTATTATATGAAGGTTATGATTTTGGTGTTTACCATAAAAAAGGTCGTGAAAAAGGAACAAATAGAGAAGTACTAATTTGCTTTGATTACGGATTAGTATTAGTAGATGCAAATAATGAAAATTACAAAATAGATAAAATAGAAAATACTTAGAATATGATACAAATACAATCGCACAAACCTACAACCGCAGAATTATTTCCATATTCCTATCAGCAAGATTTATTGAAAAAACAATCAGAGCATTTTGTAAGTAAATCAATTACAAATGGAAACTTTGAAAGTGGATATGAAAATATACCTTTTGACTTCCCTTCGGCTCAAGAAAATTTACCACTTATTGTAAACTCAAAACCTCCCCAATTATTAATTGGAACTTATTTAAAACATCACTGGAGACCATTACTTATTGTTTTAATTGTTGGCAGTGTTGCAACCTATGTTTATTTTAAATCAAAAGAGAAAAAAGAGAAAAAATCTGACGGAACTAAAATTCCAAAAAACCTTTTTTACAACCTGCCCAAAAATCAATATAAGTCAATGAAAATCAATAAAAATCAATCCAAATAATTGTATTTATTTACAAATCAATACGTAACTATTTGTAATTTTAGAGAGAGTAAAAATACGAAATAAGCGATAAAATAAATGGCAAAATATAATATTAGAAAAAAGAAATGACCGTATTTTAAACTCTAGTTTTGCACTATTAATTTAAAAAAAGTAAGATTTTTTTTATATATTAGCAAAATACTTTTTTAACCAAACAAATGCTTAATCAGAACCCAGAACAAATAGCCCGTGATAATATCGACAAGCAACTCCTTGCGTGTGGATGGATTATACAAGACAAGAAGAAATTCAATCTTGCTGCTGGACTGGGTATAGCTATTAGAGAATATCAAACTGACATTGGTCCTGCAGATTATGTTTTGTTTGTTGATAAAAAAGCCGTTGGTATCATTGAAGCTAAACGAGAGGAAGAAGGCATTCGATTAACTACTGTAGAAGAACAATCCTCACAATATGCCAATGCTAAATTAAGGTTATTGAACAATGACCCGCTGCCTTTCGTGTATGAAAGTACTGGCGAAATAACCCGTTTCACCGATTACAGAGATGTAAAACCGCGATCGAGAAACGTTTTTACTTTTCATCGACCTGAAACTTTTGTACAATGGCTAAGCCAATCTAAAACACTTCGAACTCGTTTACACGATATACCAGCGTTACCAGAAGAAGGTTTGCGTGATTGTCAAATTACGGCTATCAATAACCTTGAAAAATCGTTTAAAGACCAACGCCCAAAAGCCTTGATTCAAATGGCAACGGGTTCTGGCAAAACGTTTACCGCTATTACTGCTGTATATCGATTGCTTAAATATGCTAAAGCCAAACGCATTTTGTTTTTGGTAGACACCAAGAATTTAGGAGAACAAGCCGAAGGCGAATTCCGGGCATTTACTGCAAAAGAAGACAATCGTTTGTTTACCGAATTGTACGGCGTAACTCGGTTGAGTAGTTCGTTTATTCCTGATGATAGCCAAGTCTATATTAGCACAATCCAACGAATGTATTCTATTTTGAAAGAAACGGAATTGGATGAAAGTGCCGAAGAAGAAAACCCTAATGAAACTCATTTCGGACCTAAAGAAGCAATTCCTGTTGGGTATAACGAAAAAGTTCCTATTGAGTTTTTTGATTTTGTAATTATCGATGAATGTCATAGAAGTATTTACAACCTTTGGAAACAAGTTTTAGATTATTTTGATGTATTTCAAGTAGGCTTAACTGCGACGCCAGACAATAGAACTTTTGGTTACTTCAACCAAAATCTAGTTTCCGATTATGGCTATGAAAAAGCAGTAATTGATGGCGTTCTTGTTCCTTATAATGTCTTTACTATCGAAACCCAAATAACAAAAGAAGGAAGCATTATAAAACTAGGAGAAAATGTTGACAAACGAGAACGACTCACCCGAAAAAAATTCTGGGAAGCCATAGATGAAGACGAAGTTTATTCAGGCAAACAATTGGATAAAGACATTGTAAACCCAAGTACGATACGAACCATTATTAAGGCAGTAAAAGATAATTTACCCGCCATGTTTCCCGACCGACATACCGTTGGGACAAGTCTCAACTTGTCTGCATTTGAAGTACCCAAAATGTTGATTTTCGCCAAAACCGATAGCCATGCCGAAGATATTATCGAAATCGTGCGCGAGGAATTTGGAGAAGAAAACAAATTTTGTAAAAAAATAACCTATCGGTCTGAGGAAGACCCCAAAAGTGTCTTGCAACAATTTCGCAACGATTATTACCCCCGTATTGCCGTTACGGTAGACATGATTGCTACTGGAACCGATATACGCCCTCTCGAAGTCTTATTGTTTATGCGAGACGTAAAAAGCCGTTCTTATTATGAGCAAATGAAAGGTC
>CALPQA020000357.1 GCA_943325595.2 Auritidibacter sp. Marseille-P8566 | reverse complement strand
TGTATTTGATACATAATCCGTTTTTTATATCTGATGTAGATGCCATTTTATTGTTTATTTGTTGATTTGTTTATTTGTTTAATTGTTATTCTAAATTATATTAGTAATTCCCAGAATAGCCTTTCATTACGCCTCTCGATGAATTTCTAATGAAATCTAAAATTTCATCGCGTTCTGGAGTTGCCTCCATTTCTGCTTCAATTATTCCTATTGCTTGGGTTGTATTGTAATTTTTTTGGTATAAAATTCTATATATTTCTTGAATTTCTCTAATTTTTTCAGTTGTAAAACCTCTACGTCTTAATCCAACAGAATTGATTCCAACATATGATAGAGGCTCTTTTGCTGCTTTTGTGAACGGTGGAACATCTTTTCTAACCAATGAACCCCCTGAAATCATTGCGTGATCTCCAATATGAATGAACTGATGAATTGCTGCTAAACCTCCAATAATTGCATATTTACCAACAGTTACATGTCCCGCTAGTGCCACTCCATTAACTATTATAGCATTATCGCCAATATGACAATCATGCGCAATGTGAGCCGTTGCCATAACTAAACAGTTATTTCCAAGTGTTGTTTGTCCTGAAGCTATTGTACCACGATTAATGGTTACACACTCTCTAATGGTACAATTGTCACCAATTATTGCCAAAGAATCTTCTCCCCCAAATTTTAAATCTTGAGGAACTGCAGAAATTACTGCACCAGGAAATATATTGCAATTTTTTCCAATTCTTGCACCTTCCATAATTGTAACATTAGAACCTATCCAAGTTCCATCACCAATTACTACATTATTATGAATGGTTGTAAAAGGTTCAATTACTACATTTTTTGCAATTTTGGCTCCAGGATGAACGTAGGCTAAAGGTTGATTCATATTTTTTATTTAATCCATTACTGTTACTATCGATTAATCAAATTAGTGACTAATCAAATTAACAAAAATATTATTGTTTTTTTGCAATTTGGGCCATCAATTCGGCTTCAGCAACCAATTTTCCATTGGCGTATGCGTGGGCTTGCATATGACAAATCCCTCTTCTAATTGGTGTTATTAATTCACATTTAAATGTTAACGTATCACCAGGTAAAACTTTATGCTTGAATTTCACATTGTCAATTTTCATAAAATAAGTCAGGTAATTTTCAGGATCTGGTACCGTACTTAATACTAATATACCACCAGTTTGAGCCATTGCTTCAACAATAATTACTCCGGGCATTACTGGAGCCCCTGGAAAATGACCTACAAAAAAACTTTCGTTCATCGTAACATTTTTCATTCCCACAATATGACTTTCCGACATTTCTATTATCCTGTCTAAAAATAAAAACGGAGGTCTGTGAGGCAAAATACTCATAATTTTATGAATATCCATCAACGGTTCTAAGTTAAAATCATATAGAGGAACGTGATTTCTTTGTTCTATTTTTATAAGTTTGGCCATTTTTTTTGCAAATTGTGTATTTACAAAATGACCTGGTTTATTCGCAATTACCTTTCCTTTTATTCTAGTTCCAATTAATGCTAAATCACCAATTACATCTAATAATTTATGACGCGCCGCTTCATTTGGATAATGCAAAGTAAGATTATCTAAAATTCCATTTGGTTTAACCGTAATTTTATCTTTACCAAAAGCACGTTTTAAATTTTCCATTGTAGTTTCAGAAATTTCTTTATCTACATAAACAATAGCATTATTTAAATCACCACCTTTTATCAATCCGTTGTCCAAAAGTGATTCTAATTCATGAAGAAAACTAAACGTTCTTGAATCTGCAATTTCATTTTTGAAATCCGAAATATTCTTTAATGTAGCATTTTGAGTACCTAACACTTTCGTTCCAAAATCTACCATAGTAGTAACCTGATAGTCATCGCTTGGCATTACAATAATTTCACTTCCTGTAGTTTCATCAGAAAAAGAGATGACTTCTTTAACAACATAATATTTTCGAATCGCTTCTTGTTCAACAACACCAGCTTTTTCTATAGCTTCAACAAAATATTTTGACGAACCATCCATAATAGGTAGTTCTGAAGAATCTAATTCAATAATAACATTGTCTAAATCACAGCCTATTAATGCTGCCAAAACGTGTTCCGGAGTTTGAATTTTAACTCCTAATTTTTCTAAATTAGTACCACGTTGTGTATTTACAACGTAATTAGCATCTGCTTCAATGATTGGAGCTCCTTCTAAATCAATTCTAACGAACGAAAACCCACTGTTTATAGGTGCAGGTTTGAAAGTCATTTTCACATCTTTTCCAGTGTGCAATCCAACTCCTGTTAGAGAAATTTCGTTACTTATGGTATTTTGTTTAACCATCATTTTTAGATTATTTACTGTTCTTTTTTAATTTTTCGATTTCCTTTACAATAGTAGGCAAATTCTTGAAATGGACATACGATTTATAATACTCTTTATAATCCAATGAAGGAGTTCCTTGTAAAACTTCTCCGTCTTTTATATTTCTACTTACACCCGATTGACCTTGAATGCGAACATTATTGCCAATTGTAATGTGTCCCGCAATTCCAACTTGTCCGCCAATCATGCAATTGTGTCCAATCTTTGTTGAACCTGCAATTCCTGTTAATGCTGCAATTACTGTATTTTCTCCAATTTCAACATTATGACCAATTTGAATTTGGTTGTCTAATTTAGCACCTTTCCTAATTATTGTTGATCCCATTGTAGCACGGTCAATTGTTGTACAAGCCCCAATATTCACATTGTCTTCAATAATTAAATTTCCAATTTGCGGAATTTTACTGAATGTTCCGTCAGGATTTGGTGCAAAACCAAAACCGTCAGCCCCCAAAACAGCCCCCGAATGAATTGCACAATTGTTTCCAATTTCCGTTTCCGAAAAAACTTTTGCGCCTGCAAAAATAGTAACATTATTGCCAATGACAACATTATCTCCAATAAAACACTGCGGATGAATTTTCACATCGTTACCAATTAGTACATTTGTACCGATATACGCAAAACTACCTAGGTAAAAATTATCACCATATTTTACGTTTTCTGAAAGCACTGATGGTTGTTCAATACCTACTTTATTTCCTTTGGCTTGAGCATAAAACTCTAATAATTTTGAAAAGGCAAGATAGGCATCTGCAACTTTTATGAGAGTGGTTGTAATATTTCCTTCAGGAATAAATG
>CALPQA020000356.1 GCA_943325595.2 Auritidibacter sp. Marseille-P8566 | reverse complement strand
CATTAAGAAATTACCTAATTCATCAATTTTGTATGTTTCCCAAAATTCTAATTGCGCTGTACTTTGCAATAATTTTTTGATACGATCTACATCTTTAGCTCCTGGAAGTTCAACAAGAATTCTTCCTGACTCTCCTAATTTTTGAATGTTAGGTTGTGTTACTCCAAATTTATCGATACGTTTTCTCAATACTTCAAAAGCACTTTCGATAGACTCATCAACTTTTCTTCTGATTACTTTTTTAACTTCATCATCGGTTTTTTTGAAGTTTACTTCGTCACCTAATATTTTATTAGCGAAAACATCTGGAGATGATAATTTTATTTTACCATCAGCCGCTTTTTCAAATTCAGCAAAAAATACATCTAAATAATCTTGATTACCTTGTCTGTTTTTAGTTGCTTCAGCTAATGCTTGGTTAAAAACAGGATTTTTAGAATTATTTGCTAATCCTTTAATAATGTCTTTAACAGAAATTTGAAGTTGAACATTTATTCCACCTTCTAAATCCAATCCTTTATTAATTTTTTTGTCTTTTACTTCATTATAAGTAAAATCTGAAAACCCTAGGTTAAATACTTTTTCTTTACCGATAGAATCTAAGTATTTTAATTCTTTTTCAGAATTACCGTTAGCATACGTTTTAGCATCACTTTCTATCTTGTGAGAAACAAAAGTGAATGAAAGTTGGTAAATGCTTACCAATGCAAATAAAATTGCGAAAAATTTAATAAGTCCTCTATTCTGCATTATTACTATAATTAATTAATTTTTATTCTTTTTTTACCAATTTAAATGTTAAAAACAAATTAAGTTACTATTATTTTAAACAAATAACACAAACTTAATTTCCTCTCAATATTTTTTAACGAGCAAATATATAATTAACAATAAGATTAACCAATTTATTTATTGATAAATCTCAAAAAAAAGACTGCAATTTTGCAGTCTTCTCTTAAAATTGTAAAATTATTTATGCTAAAACCGATTTTAAATCAGCATTCATATTACGAACTGCTTCAGCGCTTTTTGCAAATAATGCTTTTTCGGCATCATTTAATTTAATTTCCAAAATTTGCTCAACACCATTTTTACCAATAATACAAGGAACACCAATACAAATATCGTTTTGTCCGTATTCCCCTTCTAAAAATACTGAACAAGCAATCATTTTACGTTGATTGTTCAAAATACTATCCACTAAATAAGCTACAGAAGCTCCTGGAGCATACCAAGCAGAAGTTCCTAAAAGACCTGTTAATGTTGCACCACCAACCATTGTAGCTGCTGCTACTTTGTCTAATTCTTCTTGAGAAAGGAATTCAGAAACTGGAATACCATTATAAGATGCCAAACGAGTCAAAGGGATCATCGTTGTATCTCCGTGACCTCCAATAACCATTGCTGAAATATCATTAGAAGGCGTATTCAATTCTTTAGCCAAGTAAAATCTAAAACGAGAACTATCCAAAGCCCCACCCATTCCAATAATTCTGTTTTTTGGCAAACCTGTCGCTTTTAAAGCTAAATAAGTCATTGTATCCATTGGGTTTGAAACCACAACCACGATTGTATTTGGGGAAAATTTCAAAACATTTTCAACTACAGTTTTAACGATTCCAGCGTTAATTCCGATTAATTCTTCACGTGTCATCCCTGGTTTTCTAGGAATTCCAGAAGTAATAACAACTACGTCACTATTGGCAGTTTTTGAATAATCATTTGTAACACCCGTAACTACAGTGTTAAAACCCGTATTTGTAGCACATTGCATGATATCCATAGCTTTACCTTCAGCAAAACCTTCTTTGATATCCAATAATACTACTTCACTTGCAATTCCTCTGTATGAAATCGCGTCTGCGCAAGATGCTCCTACATTTCCTGCTCCAACTATTGTAACTTTCATTATTTTTGGTTTTTATTAAATATTAAAATTCGTATTGAAATGCCATATTTGTATTTACATATTTACCAAATGCCAAGGTAGTTTGTACATACATTTTATTAATTTTATACCTACAGGAAACTTCTCCTAAGTAATTATATTTTGTTTTATAAATTTCCTTCAATCTGTCATTTACTATAGATTGCAAAGGAATTACGTTTTCGATTTGACCTTTTGCTCCGGATAATCTGTATTTAATATCACTTCTGTTTGCTATAATTCCAGAAATAATTTCAAATTTATTGTATTCTTTTGAAACACCTAATTGAAACTGATATGTATTTACATTTGCCGCCATCTTATTTATGCCCAAATTTCCGAGATTCGTTTGAATGTCTAAGAAATCAAAATCAACAGCTTCATTTGAAAAAACGATTATACTAGATACATTTATTTTATTTGCCTGTAAACTTTTAAAATACTGATCTAAATTATGTTTAAACCCAAAACCGTAACCCTTTCCTTCTCGCCCTTTCAACGTTAATTTTGGAATGTACTTTACTAACAATTCCGTACCGTGCCAGAGTGCAACAGAGCCAATTAAATTTGGATATAAAACTACTCTATGGTCTATTCCTAATGGAGTTCTTAACCGAACAGGTTGCGCTGTTGCTCCAGAACCTAATTCTCCAACCAAATAAACAAAATTAGCATTTCCCATTGCTGTTGGAACGGTAGCAGTTGTTGCACCTTCGATGGTGAAAAAAGAAAAATCTTCGTTTTTAATTGCAAAATCCACTTTGGTATTCGGAATAAAAAAAGCATTGGCATGAACACCAATTGTTACATCCCAAAGAGGTCTTTTTTTAGCAGAATGCATCCATCCAGAAGAAATTTGATAAATTGCAGCATCTGCAGCAGGTGTCAAAAATCTGTCCGAATAAAACAAAGCATCATCAATCAGTAGCCCTAAATCTTCTAATTCTTGGGTGGTCTGTGAAAACAAACTGTTTGAAAACATTAAAAAAAAGAAGATTATTTTTTTCATTTATTAGGCGTCAATATTGGCATATACTGCATTTTTCTCTATAAACTCTCTACGTGGTGGTACTTCATCACCCATTAACATTGAGAAAACTCTATCCGCTTCTGCTAAACTATCAATATTTACTTGACGCAAAGTTCTGAAATTTGGATCCATTGTAGTTTCCCATAATTGCTCAGCATTCATCTCTCCAAGACCTTTATAACGTTGAATTGCAGCACTTCCACCCATTCTTTCGTTGGCTTGATCACGTTG
>CALPQA020000355.1 GCA_943325595.2 Auritidibacter sp. Marseille-P8566 | reverse complement strand
TTATAGCTTATTTTTGAAAATATGAAGAAAAATATTTTTATAATAACCGCATCATTACTTACCTTTTTTTTTGATGCTAATTCACAAATTACAACAGGAACATTAACCCCTGCGCAATATGTTCAAAATGTATTATTAGGAGGGGGTGTAACCGCATCTAATATTACCTACACTGGCTTACCAGAAATGATAGCCACATTTAGTGCTACGTCTAGTGGTAGTTTAGGTATATCGAAAGGAGTTTATCTTACCTGTGGTTCCAATGGTACAATTCCAGGCGAGTTAGGTCCTAATGGACCAAGTTCAGGATTTCAAAGCATCGATCAACAGCAACCTGGAGACGCTGCTTTAGACGCGGTTTCTGGGGTTTCTACATTTGATGCTTCTATTTTAGAATTTGACTTTATTCCTCAATCTGATACCGTAAGATTTAGGTATGTGTTTGGTTCTGAAGAGTATAATGACTATGTGGGTGGTGTTGTAAATGATGCTTTTGCTTTTTTATTAAGTGGAGTTACAACCCCATTAGCTCAAACAAATATTGCCTTAATTCCAGGAAGCACAACTCCTATTTCAATTAACACGGTAAATAATGGTAATTCATTCGGCGTTTCCACTGGACCATGCTCCAATTGTTCATACTACAGAGATAATATTAATGGATCTGTTAACTGTGTTTATGATGGATTAACCACTGTTTTAACAGCTAAAGCTAAAGTATTATGTGGAGAAAAGTATCATATTAAAATTGCCATAGCTGATGGAGGTGATCATGTTTTTGATTCTGGTGTTTTTTTAGAAGGCGGTTCATTTAGTAGTTTACCTCCTTTAAATGTTTACACAACAAACTCCAATTCTAACATTCCTGATTCTGTTTTAGTTGAAGATTGTAATACCTATTGTGCCTATTTTATTAGAAATGGAAATATATCTAATGTAGATTCCTTTAATCTTCAAGTGACTGGAAATGCAATCTTAGGTACAGATTATATTCAGTCAGGAAATTCATCATTTGCATGGCCAACAAAATTAATATTTGCTGCAGGCCAAGATACTATAAAGATTTGCAATGTTTCTGCCTTACAAGATAATATAACAGAAGGTTCGGACACACTCTCCTTTGCCATGACAAGTTTTGTGACTCCAACAGTTACTACTTGTTTGTCGTCTAATGTTGTAAAATTTAATTTATATATTCAGGACTACGTACCTATTTCCATTGGACAAAATAACACATCAGTTTGTACGGGCAACTCAATTGTTTTAAATGCAGGGGCAACAAATGGCTATGCTCCATATACCTATACATGGACGGCCCCCGCAGTAAACACAGCTACTTTTAATACTGGGCCAATAAATTCTACTCAAAATTTTACCATAACTGTTAATGATATTTGCAACAAACCCGTAACTCAAACCATTACTATTAATCCAGTTTCTACGCCAACTGTGATAAGCACAAATACTGTGATTTGTGCTGGAACTACAGCTACTTTAATAGCCTCTGGTGCTTCAACATACACTTGGAGTAATGGCGCAACAAATGATAGCTTGTTTATTAGTCCTTCGTCAAATACCACTTACACTGTTGTTGGGGCTAATGGAGCTTGTACAAATTCTGCAGTTTCTTCAGTAACTGTAGTTGGATTTTCTCTTTCTATAACTGGAAATAATTCTATTTGTTTAGGACAAAGTACTACACTAACCGCTTCTGGTAGCCCAACTACTTACGTTTGGAATGATGGTTCAACCAACACATCCAATACTGTGTCTCCAACTATTACTACAAATTATACTGTCAGTTCCGTCGCTGCATCGTGCTCAAATACAGCGGTCTACACAGTAAGTGTGACTCCTCCTCCCACACTAACGGTTTCTGGAACACCCTATTGTGCTGGCCAAACAACTACTGTTACCGCAACTGGCGCCAATAGTTATACCTGGAGCACTGGCTCAACAACTAACTCAATCGTGGTGTCACCGATTGGAAACACGACTTACACTGTTGTAGGATCAAGTATTCCATCATGTACTAGTAGTATTGTATTTACACCTAGTCTTATAACAACAACTCCTGAAATCATTAATACCTCTCCTGTAATTTTTTGTTTAGATTCAATAAAAGGAATTACGATTAGAATAGTGGGTGGCAATCAACCATATAATGTAAGTTGGTTAATTCCTAGCGGAGGCATTATACCATTTGATACTACTGGCTACTCCTATTATTTTACTCAAAGCATAACTCCGAGTACAGGTTCTTATACCATTGTTGTAGCAGATCAGTGTTTGTATTCAGATACATTAGTAATAGACATTAACAGTATAGACTGTGATATACTTGCCCCTAACGTTGTTACTCCTAACGGAGATGGTATAAATGATTTCTTTAGAATTAATGGCTTAGACAATTTTCCCGGCTCTTCGTTAAATGTATTTAGTAGGTGGGGCAATAAACTGTATAATAGTGATGATTATAAAAACGACTGGTCACCAAATGTAATTGATGGAACATACTTTTATGTCCTCAATGTATCTGATGGAAGAAAACTGAATGGATTTTTTCAAGTATTTAAAGATTAATTTTCATTTTAAAATTTAAAACATATTTATTTATTCTGTTTTTTTTGCTATTTAAAATAGCAGCTGCAACACACATTGTGGGGGGTGAAATTTACTATGATAATTTAGGTGGGAATAATTACAAAATCCGCATGAAGGTATATAGAGATTGCTTGAATGGAATTCCACCATTTGATAATCCAGCATTTTTTACAATTTTTGATGCAGCAGGAAATGTATTTACAACACTTGAAATAAATTACACAAGTTTTATAACCGTTCCCCCAACAAATAATAGCCCTTGTGCTCCAACTTCGGCTGGTAATGCTTGTGTAGAAGAAGCTATATATGAGACTATTGTAAATCTTCCACCGCTTATTGGCGGCTATTATATTGCTTATCAAAGATGTTGCAGAAATGGGACTATCCTCAATCTTATAAATCCAGGTGCTGTTGGTGCAACCTATTGGGAACATATTCCAGGGCCGGAAGTAGTTGCGGTAAATAGTAGTCCAAGATTTTCAAATAGGCCTCCAATATATATTTGTAACGGAATCCCAATTGGCTTTAATCATGCGGCAACTGACCCGGATGGAGATTCTCTAGTATATAGCCTATGCACACCATTTAATGGATTAGA
>CALPQA020000354.1 GCA_943325595.2 Auritidibacter sp. Marseille-P8566 | reverse complement strand
ATGAAAAAATATGATGAAGCAGTTAAAGGTTTTCAATCTGCAATTTCTTTAAAGGCAGACGATGCAAAATCTTACAGCGGACTTGGCGACTCCTACTACAATCTTGAAAAATATGATTTGGCTCTTGAGGCATACAAAAAAGCAACGGAACAAATGAACTGTCCAGACAGACCGTATTCATATATTGCTCAAATTTATTCTGACCTAAAAAATAACGACAAAGCATTAGAGGCATTTTATGTTGCTAAATCAAAAATCTCAAAGGAATCCAACTCCTACATAAACGCTTTGTTCAATATTGGACTATTTGAATCTTTGAAAGGTAATTACGATAAAGCAGAACCAGCATTTGTTGAACTCCTGCAATTAGACCCAGCAGACTATCATTCATATGCAAAACTAATTCAAATCTATTATCACAACAAAGAATATGAAAAGGCTAAACCGTATAAAGACAAATTGTATGAAGCTCACAAAAAAGGACTTCTTAAAGATAATTTAAAGGATATGTTTTGTTACGACCAATTCAAATGGAATGACAAATTAATTCAAGCTTTCGAAAGATACGAAGAAGGTTCGAAAGACCTTTACAATAAGCATATGTTTTACGTTGTAAATCAGGAGGGCAAAATTGAATTTAGAATTCAAACTGAGTATTCACCAATTTCAGTTGAACTAGGCGGTTCAAAATATTTGCTTTGCCTAACAAAAGGCGATACTCATTCGACCTACAATATTGGGTTTAACGACAATTTCAAATATGACGACTTAAAGAAAAGTGTAATTGATATTCTTGAGGAAAAAGTGAAACCGACAGCAACTACACAACCTACCAAATAAAAAAAATAACTGGGCATAACAGAAGTTACAATCAACGGCTTGAGATTAACTAGGTCCAGAACGCCGCTGCTCGTAGCTTCAAAACGTTATGTACAAGAGACTGAAATCACGCTCCGGTAAAGATAAATCGGGAAACCTAAAACCCAACTTCGGCTTAAACTAAAAAGAAAAAAAAACAAAATGAAATTACTATTAAACGTTATTATCTTTTTCACACTTTTTAATTCTCAAAATAGCCAATCTCAAACAATTGATACTTTAGTTGAGGTTGGTAATCATAAATTGCATTTCAAGATTGTTAAAGGCAATGGTATTCCTATTCTTTTTGAATCAGGTGCTGGAGATGATGGAACTGTCTGGAATTCTATCTTGGCCCCAATTGCTGAAATAACAGGTGCAACCTTGATTACTTATGAAAGAGCAGGTTTTGGAAAAAGTACAATAAATACTTTAGAAACTGATGAATCAAAACATGGAATAATAAATAGTGTTGAAGATTTAGAAGCAGGACTTAAAATATTGGGATATGACAAAGAAATTATCCTAGTTTCTCATTCCTATGGTGGACATTTATCTACATTATATTCGGTAAGACATCCTGATCTTGTAAAATCTATTGTATTAATCGATGTTACTCACAATTTTTATTACATGAACGATTATTTTGAAAAAGAATCAAAGAAGGAAGAAAAGCATTTACCGGAAATGAAAAAAAATAATCTTGGATTTTATTATTTGGCTTTAAATTTTTCTGAAACAAGCAACATAATGGGCAAACTTACTATTCCTCAAAATATTCCTGTAGTAGATTTTGTTAATGAGATACATTTCTTTAAAGAAAAGGACAAGGTTGAATATTGGAAGGAATGCCATAAGAAATTTGTTGAAAGTCATCCAAATAGTATTGGAATAACAGCAAGCGGATGTCATCATTATATATGGCTTGACAATCCAAATTTAATAATTACTACTGTTTCAAATAGTTACGCTGAAACTTTAGAAGAGAAACAAAAAAATGAAGTTTATCAAAGAGCATTAAATTATGCGATAGCATCTTTAAATAAAGTTGACAAGTAACATAGAAATGAAAAACGAAATTCTCGGATATCTAAAAATTGAATTCCAGAGACAAACATATACGTCTTGCTTTGTAGGTTACTTCCGAAGTCTCCTGTACATAACACACGCTAGGCAAAAAAGCCGAGATTTTGGTAACGAAAAATAATTAATTGAAAAACTTAAGATTTTGGATCGCAAATAAACCTAATTTTAAAATCGGCTTCTTCGCCTAGCGCGAAACCGTTATACACAACTGCTCGACAAAAATCTCGCTTCGGGCTTGGGGGACATCGGTAAGTTTTAAAATTTAACCTTCGTTTTAAGTTCACCGAGGACAAAAAACAACGAATAAATTATAAATATAGAATAATTTAAAATGGGTAAGTATAAAAAAATAATCACACTAATAATCGTAAATTTATTAACGATTTCATTACTTGTAAGTTTATTTATTTTAGATGTTTATTATGGAATATCTATAAAATATAAATTTATTACTTGGACGACTTTCATAATGTTTATAGTAAGTATTATTTTAGGTTTAAATGAGTCTATTAAACTTCAATTAAAAAAATGCAAAATCTTTTTTAAGTCATTTTTAATAGTACCGATAATATCGATTTTTGGATTATTATTTATGGGTAGAGGAATGGAAATTATATTAATAATTGGTAGTTTTATTGGGATTTTTTTTGAAAACATTACATATTATAATAAAAATGACATCAAAATTGAAAATGTGAATATAGGTTTCAATCCATTATGTTATAGAATGTATGAATCAAAATTAATATTTAATTACTCAATTGGTTATTTTTGTACAGAATCGGACTTTGACCAATTTAAAATTTTAGGAATAAAACAAGTAAATAAAAAGGAGTATAATTTAATTTTAGATTCAAATAAAATTGAAAAAATTGAATTAAGTGGGAATTAAACTCATCTCAAAAACTTGGTAGGTCGTTTACTCACAGCAGTGTATAACAACGCATAGGCAAGCGGCTTGACAAGTACTGTTTCCAGAAGGCCCCTCGCCTATCCGTAAAACGTTAGTGGCAAAAAAGTGAATTCTCACTTCGTGCCTGGGGGAAATCGAAAAACTTTAAAATTTTCGCTTCGTTAAAATTATCAGGACGACGAGACAATGAACGACAACAATAAAAAAACAATATGAAAAATAAATATTCAGCAACAATTATTGGTTTAATATTTACTTTATTTAGTTTAATTTCAATACTATTATTCGCTATACCTATAATATCAATTATTCCAATAGCATTACCTTTAGAATTAATATTTTCAAACT
>CALPQA020000353.1 GCA_943325595.2 Auritidibacter sp. Marseille-P8566 | reverse complement strand
TCAATTTAGGAGTTATTAGTTACAATAATAAAGAATTGGCTGATGCTGAGAAATATTATTTACGTACGATAGAAATTGATCCAAAATATGCCAATGCGTATTTGAATCTAGCAATTTTGAAATTAGATGCTGAAAAGGCGCTTATCGATAAAATGAATAAATTAGGAACTTCTCCTGCAGACACTAAGAAATACGAGGTGTTGAAAAAACAAAGAGAAGATGTTTACAAAAGTGCCATTCCTTTTTTAGAAAAAGTAACGGAATTTGATGCTGACAATAAAGAAGCAGGAAAAACTCTTTTAGGAGTTTATAATGCTCTTGAAATGACTGATAAAGCAAAAGCTTTGAAAGAAAAATTGAAAAAGTAAAAAAGTAATATAAAATAAAAATCCCGATCTGTTTAAAACAGTCGGGATTTTATATTTTAAAGCAATTTTATTACTTTTTCAATTTTTCTTTCAAAGCTTTTGCTTTATCTGTCATTTCAAGAGCATTGTAAACTCCTAAAAGCGTTTTTCCTGCTTCTTTATTGTCAGCATCAAATTCCGTTACTTTTTCTAAATAAGGAATGGCACTTTTGTAAACGTCTTCTCTTTGTTTTTTCAACACCTCGTATTTCTTAGTGTCTGCAGGAGAAGTTCCTAGTTTATTCATTTTATCGATAAGCACTTTTTCAGCATCTAATTTCAAAATTGCTAAGTTCAAATACGCGTTGGCATATTTTGAATCAATTTCAATAGTACGCAGATAATATTTCTCAGCATCCGCTAATTCTTTATTATTGTAACTAATAACCCCTAAATTGAATACCAAGTCGGCATTATTTGGATTTTTCTCCAAAGCTTCCGAAATCAATTTTTTGTATGTTACCATATCGTTTGCTTTCAAGTACAAATCAGATTCAGTAATAATTAAAGAAACATCGTCTGGACTCTCTTTTCTAGCCTCTTGAATTGCCAATTTCGCTTCGTCTGCTTTACCTAATTCTACTAAAATTAAAGCAATGTTTTTGAAGATTTCTGGACGTTTTGATGGGATTTTTTCGTCACGAGGTTTTTCGTGCGTTCCCCCTTTTACATAAATATCTCTTTCTTGTTTAGTATTGAAAGATTCTTCTTTTTGGCTTTCTTTATTAATCGCGTACAACATTACCCCTTCTCCAGTGTAATTTACGTTTTTTAATTCTTGGTAATATTGCAATGCCAATGGATACTCTTTTGCATTTACTGCATAATTTGCTGCATAATATAATTTCTCAGCATCTTTTTTATCCAACTCATACATATCCGCAAGAACTAAAGCAGCTTCTTTTAGTTTTGATTCGTTGGCAAGTGCAATAGCATAATTTACAAATATTGGTTTTAAAGCATTTACTTTAACTTCAATGTCCTTTGAATAAACTTGTTTTCCTGATTTTTTTTCAAATGCTACTGTAGCATTCAAATTTGAAACCAAAAGATTCAGGTTCTCCACTGTAAGATATTGAGAAGCTAGATTAGGATTACTGTTTTTTTCTGGATTTACCAATGCTGCGTTCAATTCTAAAACAGGCGCCATCGCTTTATAGAATCCAAAATAAACCTTATCGTCTTCTGTTGAATTCGCCACTAAAGCTTCTGCTTTTGAGAGGTTCGCTTTATAGTCGGCAATATCAGAATCAGAAATCTTTTCTCTTCCGTATATTTTTTTAAGTGTTTTCAACTCGTCTTTTTGAGCAAAAGTCGCAACTGATAACACCAAAGCTGATGCAAGTAGTACAAATTTACTTTTCATTTTATTGTTTTTTATAGTTTATTAATCTTCGTTTTCGTCATCTGAATCTTCTTCAGAGTCAGCATCATCATCTTCTACAGAATCATCGTCGTCATCATCGTCATCGTCAGCAGCACCTTCTTCGTCTTCAAGAATTTCCAATACTGGTTTTACTCTTTCGATAGCTTCTGTTTCGATAACATTTCCATCTTCGTCAACAACAACTTCAGCAACATCGTCTTTCATTACTTTTGTTACCGCTGCAATAGAGTCGTTTCCTTTAATGTTGATTAGTTTCACACCTTGTGTTGCGCGACCCATTACTCTCAAGTCTTCCACTGCCATTCTAATGGTCAATCCAGACTTGTTGATAATCATCAAATCATCGGCATCTGTAACTGCATTTATAGAAATTAACTTACCTGTTTTCTCAGTAATGTTAAGTGTTTTCACACCTTTTCCACCACGGTTGGTAATTCTATATTCGTCAATGCTTGAACGTTTTCCGTAACCGTTTTCTGCAACAACAAGTATTTCACTACTCATATCATTTACAGAAACCATACCAATTACTTCATCCGATTCATCTTTCAAAGTAATTCCACGAACTCCAGAAGCTGTTCTTCCCATTGGACGTGTTTTACTTTCTTCGAAACGAACCATTTTTCCAGATTTAACAGCAATCATAATTTGACTGTTTCCATCCGTAAGTTTGGCTTCTAATAATTCATCGCCCTCTTTAATGGTAATTGCAGCAACTCCGTTTACACGTGGTTTTGAATATTTATCAAGCGACGTTTTCTTAACTTGACCTTTCTTAGTCACCATTATTAGGTTGTGACTGTTCGTGTAGTCTTTGTCTTTAAGGTCTTGTGTACAAATGAAGGCTTTTACTTTATCATCACTTTCAATGTTGATTAAGTTTTGTAAAGCACGTCCTTTTGCCGTTTTACTTCCTTCTGGGATTTCATAAACACGCATCCAGAAACATTTTCCTTTTTGAGTAAAGAACATCATGTATTGGTGATTTGTTGCCACAAACATGTGCTCTAAGAAATCTTGATCTCTTGTACCCGCACTTTTCTGACCAACTCCTCCTCTATTCTGTGTTTTGTATTCAGTAAGATTTGTACGTTTGATATAACCTGCATGCGAAATGGTAATTACTACATTCTCATCGGCAATTAAATCTTCAATACTAACATCTCCACCAGAATATTCAATTACTGAACGACGCGCATCACCGTATTTATCACGAATTTCAACAAGTTCCTCTTTAATTAAATCGGTTCTCAAATTAACATCCGCCAATAACGCTTTCAAATGATCAATTAATTTCATCAACTCCTCATACTCTGCTCTCAACTTGTCTTGTTCTAGACCTGTCAACTGACGCAAACGCATCTCAACAATAGCTCGAGCTTGAATGTCTGATAATTTGAATCTTTCGATTA
>CALPQA020000352.1 GCA_943325595.2 Auritidibacter sp. Marseille-P8566 | reverse complement strand
TGTGATTAAAAATGTAGGGAAAGACAAAACCGTTTTTCTTTCAACTCATATTATGCAGGAGGTAGAAGCCATTTGTGACCGTGTGATAATTATCAATAACGGTAAAATTGTAACCGATAAAAAATTAGACAAATTAATTTCTGCCGATAAAGAACAAGTTATTGAAGTAGAATTTGATTTCAAAATTGAAGCAGAAGCAATTGCCAAAATGCCGAATTTAAAATCGTACAAAAATACACATGATATGGTTTGGGAATTGACTTTTTTATCAGATAAAGATATGAGACCAACGGTTTTTGATTTTGCCCACGACAATGGTTTGAAAACATTGCAATTGAATCAAAAGAATAAAAATTTAGAGACAATTTTTAGAGAAATTACAAAATAATTATTCTAATTATAAACTACTCTCCCTTGATATAATTGTTCTACAGCAACAATTGGCGGAGTATTTCTCAAAATTACGTTTCCAGTGCTAACCATTTTTCCAACTATTCGCTCTATCGGTTTTACTATAATATCGTTGGTGCCGCGATGGTAAACATCAATTGATTTTGCAATTAAATTATCACCCATAAATCTTCCGTTCCCATCATAGAAATTAATTCTCAAATCATCCGTTTGTCCTGAAATATAATATCGCGAAACATTATTGTTTTCTATCACAGTTTGAAAATTATTAACTTGAATGTTAAAATCTCCGGTTCCCGCACCATCCGATAAATCCATGGCTATCAACCTCAAAATAGGGTACGATAAAACACCATTTGAAGTGATTGTTTTTTCAGTTTTTGAGTGTATTTCAGTAATATTTGGTGCAGTTACATAAACCATAGTATTTCCATATTCCCGAACCCAATTGCAGGTAGATTTGTCTTTTAAAGATAATACTCCATCCACAACTTTGACTTCAATATTACTCATTAAATTTTCTCCAGTTTTGACCTCAACATTAAAATTTGGACCTTCAGTAATTACTAATCCAATTCCTTGATGTACAATAATTTTATCAAAATCAGCAACTGTAATTTCTTTGGTAATAATGGTTCCGGTTGACTCAATACACTCTTTAGGATTTGCACATCCAAAAAACAACAATACCAAACCAATTAAAAATATACTTTTTTTCATCATTAAAATTTTATAATCTTACGCCCATTACAAACTCCATTGCTTCAGCCAAAAAACCATGTGTTTTTATAGAAACTCCTGTAAAAACTTTTTTGTTTAGATAATACTTAATTCCCAATCGGTCATAAACTACCGCATCATATTTGTAGGGTTGATAAATATAATACCCTAATTGTGCTTCTAGGGAAATTCTATTAATGAACAGTTCGTGTCCAACAAAAACGCCTACACGCTTATAATCAGTATTGGGGTCTAAATTCAAATTAGGGTAGGCTATCGATTGGTATTTTATGAAATCTATGAAAGAATTTGTCAAAAAAAGTTCTGTTCCAAATTGAAGGGCACTTTTCCGATTGATTCGTTTATCAGCATAAAAACTAATATGGTAAAATGAATGTGTGCCACTACCGATAATTGGACTTTCATTAATTCCAGAACGGAGGACAAAATTATATTTAATAGGTTGCTTGAATTTAATGTTAAATGAAGTAGAATCAGCTATTTTGTTCGTGATATTGTCAAAATTATAGTTTAGACCTACGTTAACATTCCACGTATTTATTCCGCTATTTGGCGATTTTATTCTTGCATTAGAGAAATGCGTGAAAATAAATCCCGCTTCTATTCCAAATTTATCAATAAGATTGTCTTTTTTATAATTTAATCCAAAATTGACATTTCCGAGTAATTTTGAACCAAAAGCACCATTTTTACTATTGGTAACATTATTGTGAGGATTAGATGCCAAGGCAATACCTTCAGCGACTTTGAACATTAATTTTCTTTTTAAGAAATAGAAATTATAATGTGCCCCGATGGCATAATTGTGTCCTAAAAATTCATTTTTAAAATCTTGGTATAAAAAATAGAAACCGTAATCTGGAAAATTATAGGCCGATTGCCATTCTTGTCGGCCATGGGTTTTTTTTGAAAAACTAAAGAGCACTCCTTCAGGATGTCCAGTGATTAAATGAGCTATATCTGGTGCATGCTGAATAATATTTCCGGTAAAATAATTTGCTTCAAAAGCATTAGAATCTTTCAAGTCTTGAGCAGATATTAATCCGAATAATAAGATTAAAATTCCAGTAAAATAAACTCTCATTTAGGTAAATATGTGGGGCACACAAATGTATTCTTTTTTTTTAAAACACTGCCTTAGCAATTTGTCTAATATTTTCTGATTTTCCCATGGAATAATAATGTAAAACTGGAACTCCCGCTGCCTTCAATTCTAATGATTGTTGGATTGCCCATTCTATTCCTACATTTTTGACTTCGGCAGATGATTTGCATTTTTCGACAGCACTAATCAAATCCTCGGGCAAATCTACACGAAAAACTTGCGGTAAAAGTTGCATGTGTTTTTTTACGGCAATTGGCTTAATTCCGGGGATAATCGGTATTGTAATCCCCATTGCTCTGGCTTTATCAACAAACTCGAAGTATTTTGAATTATCGAAAAACATCTGAGTAACAACATAATCTGCCCCAGCATCTACTTTTTCTTTAAGCCTTTTTAAATCCGATTGCAAAGAGGGTGACTCTAAGTGCTTTTCTGGATAACCCGCAACGCCAATACAGAAATCGGATCTATTATCCACATCTAGCAAATCATGTAAATATTTACCATCATTCAAAAGTTTGATTTGTTTGACCAAATCAACTGCATATTCATTTCCGCCATCTTTTGGAATAAAATATTTTTCGTCTTTCATAGCATCACCTCGCAAAGCCATAACGTTATCAATTCCCAGATAATGACAATCAACTAATAAATACTCTGTTTCTTCTTTGGTAAAACCGCCACAAAGCACATGTGGAATAGTATCTACATTGTATTTATGCTTTATAGAAGCACAAATACCGAGCGTTCCAGGTCGCATTCTTGTTAGTTTTTTATCCAATAAACCATTCCCTTTATCAACATAAACAAACTCTTCACGAGAAGTAGTTACATCAATAAATGGTGGATTGAACTCCATTAATGGATCAATATTATCGTACAATTCTTGAATACTTTTCCCTTTTTGGGGCGGAATAATTTCAAATGAGAATAATGTAGCTCCTTTTGCGTCTTCG
>CALPQA020000351.1 GCA_943325595.2 Auritidibacter sp. Marseille-P8566 | reverse complement strand
CAAAACAAATATCGCCAACAAAACGCCTGTAATGAGTTTGTTGTTTACGGAAAAATTAATGATTTTATTTATCATTGTTATAGTATAATGAATGAGTAATTAGGCACTAATGCCCATTAAATACTGTGGAAAGCCCACAACTCTATAACCCGAAATTACTCGGGTTTCATTATGCTATTTGAGGTGGTTGCCAAATACTTCCGTAGAAATTGGAAGCAAAAACTGATTTGTATTCGGGTACTTTTTTATCAATTGTAATCTTTACCGAAAACAGACTATAGGAATATGTATTGTCTAATGAAAAGCCTTGACAGCCACAACAACTACAGGCACACAACGGCGAACAAACATCATTGTCGTGGTGTGGTTCTGATTGATTGCTTACAGAGACTTTTTTGAGTGATAAAAATGCCTCTCCATCTGCACAAGGCATACAAGAAAGTGCTATTAGGTAGCATGATAATATGAGAGTTATTAATTTCACAGGTGTAAAAGTAGGATTTTTTAATTACAAAAAAAAAGGCGAACAGTAAAATGACCTGCTCGCCTAATTATTTGTATATACTCTATTTTTTTACCACTAAATCCATTCCGCACTTAGGACATTTACCCGGTTTATCACTCTTAACTTCTGGGTGCATTGGGCAAGTGTAAGTCATTGCCATAGTGTGCTTTTTAGCTGTCATTTTTTTGCTTTTAGTCATCATAGAACACTTATCCATTTTTCCGTTCATATCCATACAATCGCCTTCTTTCATGGTCATTTTTTTACCATCTTTCATCACGCATTCTCCGTTTTTCATGCAGGTTGTTCCATTTTTCATTTTCATGTCTTTGTCCATAGGCATCATTTTTCCGTCTTTCATGCACATCATTTTTCCGTCTTTCATCATGCAACAATCTTTCATCATTGCTTTTTTTGTTTTAGTTTGTGCGTAAGTGTTACTTGCTGTAAGTGATACTGCTAAGAATAGCATTACAGTAAACATTTTCGCCATCATTTTTGTGTTTTTCATAATATTAAATTTAAGTTTATTCAGTTGCGCTGTTTCTCGCTCTTCAGTTTGCTGTTGCCCAAAATTATTTGAACTATTAATAATTATCTAATAAAGATGATTTAACTTATCCGTTAAACCCTTATCTAATTCTATCTTATAATTGCATAATTCGTACTTTTTAAATTGGGATTAATACCTCAAATTCGCCCCGATTCCAAATCCCATATCACTATCATAGTGGGTTCTAATGCTTACATTTCTTCCGATTATATACCTTGCATCTACCATATATTCCTTATCTGTATTTACCATGAATCCCATTCGTAACCTTTTAGAAATAGGAATGTCTTCTCTCATTAATTGAAAGCGTATTTTACCATCCATAAATAATTCAGATTGAAATATAACTAACATAGGCAAAGTATAATCAACACCAACCGTAAGCATTGACCTATCATCTTTTGAGTTGGTTTGACCAAATAGATTACTTTCTTGTTCGTCTATGCCCATTTTTCTATATCTCCAATCAAAACCAACAAAAGGCATAATCCATTGCATTTTTCCGATATATCTCCCTATGTGTGTTTCTGTTTCATAGCCGTGCATATCACTATATCCTAATCTCCATTCAGTTCCAATACTCCAACGTGTATTGGCAATCATTAAAGCTCCATCATTTCCATTATTAGCAAAATCATTTTCAATCATTAAATGAAATTTTCTGTCATCGGCAAATAGTTTTCTCTGTGCTAATTTTGGGTTTGGTATTTCGGGATTAGCAGCTTGGTTTTCATAAGTAAAAACTCTGCCCATTCCTGACATCATGTGGTATAGAATATGACAATGGAAAAACCAATCGCCCTCCACATTAGCGTTAAATTCAATAGTATCAGTTTCCATTGGCATTATATCCACAATGTTTTTTAGAGGTGCATAATCACCTTGACCATTCAGTACTCTAAAATCGTGACCATGCAGGTGCATTGGGTGTCGCATCATTGAGCCGTTGTGCAAAATCATTCTGATATTTTCACCCTTTTTAATTAAGATTTTATCAGTTTCAGAAACTACTTTGTTATTTAAACTCCAAACGTATCGGTTCATGTTTCCTGTGAGTTCAAATTTTAATTCTTTTAAATGCGCTTCTTTTGGAAGTGTTGTTTGAGTTGGTGATTTTAGCATTGCATAATTGAGGGTAACAATATCTGAAAGTTTGTTACTATCGTAATCGCTTTCAGTCATTTTCATAGCACCCATTTTATCTTCTCCTCTTGGTTTGGTTTCGCCTGTAATTTCAGGGTACATTACCACATTCATATCCATTTGATTTAATGACATCTGCATTCCCATATCGTCTAAATCTCCGTTCATTTTCATCATGCCGTTCATCATTTTCATGCCTTCAAAATATTTTAGTTTTGGCATTGGAGAAACTAATTGCTTAATACCTCCACCAATATACATTGAAGTTGATTTTGTTCTGTCTTCGGGAGTTGCTAAAAGTTCGTAGCTCGTTTTATCAGCAGGAATAGTTACAATAACATCATAGGTTTCGGAAACCGCAATAATTAATCTATCGACTTCAACAGGTTCTACATCGTTCCCATCATTGGCAACTACTGTAATTTTTCCACCAGCATAAGTAAGCCAAAAATAAGTTGAAGCACCGCCATTTGAAATTCGTAAACGAATTTTATCGCCTGCTTTGAATTGAGATAATTGACTTTCGTTTTTACCATTGATTAAGAACTTATCGTAATATACATCGCTCACATCCATTGCGTTCATTCGTTTCCATTCATTCGCTATTTTGGTTTTGAAATGACCTTGTCTTATGGCTTCTGCATAACTTTGAGTTGTTCCTTTTTTAATAGCAAACCAATCAGTTGCATTGTGTAACATTCTATGAACGTTTTCAGGCTTTAAATCTGTCCATTCACTCAATATAATAGGAACTGTTGGTAAGTCGTCAATGCCTTTTCTAAAAGTTGGGTCTTCATTTCTTTTATTCATAATAAATGAGCCGTACATTCCTATTTGTTCTTGCAAACCAGTATGGCTATGATACCAATGTGTTCCGTGTTGGATAATTGGAAATTTATATAAGTAGGTAGTATGTGGTTTGATAGGCATTTGCGTAAGATTTGGTACGCCATCGTATTGATTAGGTAAAAACAAACCGTGCCAGTGCATTGAGGTTTCTTCATCCAGTTCATTATGTACATAAAT
>CALPQA020000350.1 GCA_943325595.2 Auritidibacter sp. Marseille-P8566 | reverse complement strand
TGTGCTTCCAAAACCTTGTGATTGATGACAACTTCTACTCAATGCCGCAATTTCTTGATTTG
Source organism: Auritidibacter sp. Marseille-P8566 (assembly GCA_943325595.2). The sequence continues at coordinate 3,170 of CALPQA020000350.1, read as the reverse complement.
ATTTTCCTAACGAAGGATAGAAAACGCCAATTTGCAATGCACTTAAATTGGTTTTGTCGGCTGCATCAAATTTCTCTTTGCTTCCATAAAACCACCACGAAGTATTGAAAAACTGTCTTTTGGGTTGCCAAGGTTTTACGAATTTCAATTGCTCTGGAAAATAATTAGGATTGTTTGCCAAATCAAATCCCTCAACGCTCAAAAGAGCAGAAGCGGTGTGATGTCCGTGTGTAGTTCCTGGCGAACGATGATCAAAGCGGTTGATGATTACGTCGGGTTGGAATTTGCGAATCGCCCAAACAACATCACTTAAAACCTGATTTTTATTCCAAATCTGTAAGGTTTCGTCTGGGTTTTTAGAATATCCAAAGTCATTAGCTCGAGAAAAAAACTGCTCGCCGCCATCAATTTTTCTGGCTTCAAGAAGTTCTTGTGTTCTAATTACGCCCAATTGTTCTCGCAATTCGGAACCAATCAAATTCTGACCGCCATCACCACGAGTCAACGATAAATAACCTGTTCGTGCCATTTTTTCATTGGACAAATAAGAAATTAATCGGGTGTTTTCATCATCAGGATGTGCAGCAATATAAAGCACAGAACCTAAAAAATTTAGTTTTTGAATTTGGTTGTATAACGCTGCAGCATTTGGTTTTGCCGGTTGTTGTGCGGAAACGATTGGAACAAAAAAGAAGAAAATAAAGCCAATTCTAAGAAACACTTTTTGCATTGTTTAAATTTTTGGTTGCAATAACCTCAAAAGTAATAATTTTAATGCGTTCTAATTACTGATTTTATTTTTTTCTGTCCACAACAAGTCACAAAGTAACAACATCGATAAAAATTGTAGTATCTAAAAACTATTCTTTACTTTTGTGCCACACAACAAAAACTACCATGTACAAACTTATAATTCGTCCCATTCTCTTTTGGTTTGACCCAGAAAAAGTACACTATTTTACATTTTCGCTCATTCGTTTTCTCTCTAAAATTCCAGGTATTCCCTTTATATATAAAGGCTTGTATGCGGTCAACGATAAAAGATTAGAAACAGAAGTATTTGGACTAAAATTCAAAAACCCTGTAGGTTTAGCAGCAGGTTTTGATAAAGATGCCGTTTTATATAATGAACTTTCTAATTTTGGATTTGGATTTATAGAAATAGGAACTCTCACGCCAAAAGCCCAAGACGGAAATCCTAAAAAGCGCTTGTTTCGCCTCAAGCAAGACAGCGCCATAATCAACAGAATGGGGTTTAATAATAAAGGTGTTCAAAATGCTGTTGAACATTTAAAACAAAATAAAGGCGTTTTAATTGGTGGAAACATTGGAAAAAATAAGCTTACGCCAAATGAAAATGCGGTCGATGATTACTTAATTTGCTTTGAAGCATTATACGATTATGTAGATTATTTCGTAGTCAATGTAAGTTCGCCAAACACACCAAATTTAAGAGAATTACAAGAAAAAGAACCCTTGACAAAATTATTACAAACCCTGCAAGACAAGAATTTAGCACGACCAAAACAAAAACCAATTTTACTAAAAATTGCTCCCGATTTAACCAACGAACAGTTGCTAGATATTATTGATATTGTAAACACTACAAAAATCGCAGGTGTAATTGCGACCAATACAACCATTTCTCGCGAAGGTTTACAATCAGAAAACAAAGTCGAAATGGGCGGTTTATCTGGAAAACCATTAACGAATCGTTCCACAGAAGTTATCCGTTTTTTATCTGAAAAAAGCAATAAATCGTTTCCTATAATAGGAGTAGGAGGAATTCATTCTGCCCAAGATGCCATCGAAAAACTCGAAGCTGGAGCAAGCTTAATCCAACTTTATACTGGGTTTATATATGAAGGTCCTGCTTTGGTGAAAGCCATTAACAAAAAGATTTTGGAGAATTTTCAAAGTTAATTAACTGTTTAATTTAACTGTCATTGACTCAATTTTCCTATATTTGAACCGATGAAACCAATAAAAATTATAGAATGTCCTCGAGATGCAATGCAAGGTATAAAATCATTTATCCCTACGGCACGCAAAGTTGCGTACATTCAATCTTTATTACGTGTTGGTTTTGATAGCATCGATTTTGGAAGTTTTGTTTCTCCAAAAGCAATTCCCCAAATGCATGATACTGCCGAAGTTCTTGCTCAACTCGATTTATCGCAAACAAAAAGTAAATTACTGGCCATAATTGCCAATACACAAGGTGCCATTTCAGCTTCGCAACACAAGGAAATTCAGTATTTAGGATTTCCCTTTTCGATATCTGAAAATTTCCAAATGCGAAATACCCATAAAACCATCGCCGAGTCTTTTATCACGCTTCAGGAGATTCTAGAAATTGCCGATAAAAGCAATAAAGAAGTCGTTGCCTATTTGTCAATGGGTTTCGGTAATCCGTATGGTGACCCTTGGAATGAGGCAATAGTGGGGGAGTGGACAGAAAAATTATCTGGAATGGGTATCAAAATCTTATCGCTTTCGGATACTGTTGGAAGTTCGACACCCGAAGTAATTCACAACTTATTCTCAATTCTAATTCCGAAATATCCTGAAATTGAGTTTGGCGCGCATCTTCATACCACACCCGATAAATGGTTTGAAAAAATTGACGCGGCTTACAAATCCGGATGCCGACGATTTGATGGAGCAATTCAAGGTTTCGGAGGCTGTCCAATGGCAACGGATACGCTAACAGGAAACATGCCTACAGAGAAATTGTTGTCTTATTTTACTGCGCAAAAAGAGAATACCAATACAAGTCCAATGAGTTTTGAAAGCGCCTACAACGAAGCCACAAAACTGTTTGGCGAGTTTCATTAAGTGTCTTTGTAAGCTTTCAATTCAACACCCAAAAACCTCTTTGTCAATTCCAATATTAATTACTATCTTTGCTCGCAATTCAACTACAAATTGCAATGATAGCTCACAACACTAAAATTATTGGCGAAGGATTAACCTACGATGACGTATTATTAGTTCCAAACTATTCTAACGTGCTTCCTCGCGAAGTCAGTATTCAGTCTAAATTTTCTAGAAATATAACGCTAAACGTACCAATTGTTTCTGCAGCAATGGATACCGTAACCGAAAGTGCAATGGCAATCGCTATGGCGCAAGAAGGTGGAATAGGAGTTTTGCATAAAAATATGACC
>CALPQA020000349.1 GCA_943325595.2 Auritidibacter sp. Marseille-P8566 | reverse complement strand
TTCCAACAGGGAAAGATTCCCTTTCAATGAAACAAAAATATCCAAATGACGAGGTTATTGCACCAGGAACGGTAATTATTTCGGCAGGTGGAAATTGCATTGATATCAAAAAAGTTGTGGAACCCGTTTTGCAAAAAGACGGTGGTTCAATATATTACATCAATCTATCACAAGATAGTTATAAATTGGGTGGAACTTCATTTGCTCAAATATTGAATACCATTGGAAGAGAAATTCCAACAATTAAAGATTCCAAATTCTTTAAAAAAGCTTTCAATTCAATTCAAGAGTTGATTTTAGAAGACCAAATTATAGCGGGACACGATATTGGAAGTGGCGGTTTAATTACCACTTTACTTGAAATGTGTTTTGCAAATGTAAACTTGGGAGCAACGATTGATTTCTCTGCTTTTGAAGAAAAAGACTTAATTAAAATTTTATTTTCAGAAAATATCGGAATTGTTTTCCAAGCAAAAAATGATGCTGTTATTGAAAATAAACTTTCAAATAACGGAATTGAATTTTTCAAAATTGGTTCTGTAACCAATACTGGAACTTTAGACTTTGGCGATTTGACTTTAGACATTCCTAAATACAGAGCTATTTGGTACAACACTTCTTATTTGTTAGACCAAAAACAATCTAAAAACGGAATGGCGCAAGCACGTTTTGAGAATTATAAAAAGCAACCATTACAGTATACTTTTCCAACACATTTCACAGGAAAAAAACCAGTTATAGATGCTTCAAAACCGCGTCCGAAAGCAGCAATTATCCGTGAAAAAGGAAGTAACTCCGAGCGTGAAATGGCCAATGCTATGTATTTAGCAGGTTTTGATGTAAAAGATGTTCACATGACCGACTTGATTTCAGGACGTGAAAATCTAGAAGAAATTCAGTTTATTGGAGCCGTTGGTGGGTTCTCAAATTCAGATGTTTTAGGAAGTGCCAAAGGTTGGGCAGGAGCCTTTTTATACAATGAAAAAGCAAAAACTGCGCTTGACAATTTCTTTAAAAGAGACGATACTTTGTCGGTTGGAATTTGTAACGGATGCCAATTGTTTATGGAGCTTGAAGTCATCAATCCAGAACATGAAGTTCATGGAAAAATGAACCACAATACTTCGAATAAGCACGAAAGCGGGTTTACTTCTGTGACCATTCAAGAGAATAATTCGGTGATGTTATCTACCTTGGCGGGAAGTACTTTGGGAGTTTGGATTTCTCACGGAGAAGGAAAATTTAATTTGCCATTGTCAGAAGAAAATTACAATATCGTTTCAAAATATGCTTATGCTGATTATCCTGCAAATCCAAATGGCTCCGATTATAATACCGCGATGCTTTGTGATAAAACGGGACGCCATTTAGTGATGATGCCACACATTGAACGTTCTACATTTCAATGGAATTGGGCGAATTATCCAAAAGATAGAAACGATGAAGTTTCTCCTTGGTTAGAAGCTTTCGTAAATGCGCGATTGTGGATTGAAAACAATTAATATATTTGCACTTTTATTTTAAATAAACCTTTTTATGAAGAAAATTACCCTTCTAATTTTATTATTAGTTTCTGCGCGATTTTTTGCCGCAACAATTTTTGTAAACACAGATGCTTCAGGAAACAATACAGGACTAACTTGGGCCAATGCCTATTCAGATTTACAAGTAGCTATTAATAATGCTGCTATTGGCGACCAAATTTTCGTAAAATCTGGAACATATTATCCTTCACAATTAATGATTGCTGGGAATAACAGATCAAAAGCATTTGTTTTAATAAAAAATATAAAAATTTATGGTGGTTTTAATGGAACAGAAGCAACTATTGGAGAAAGAAATATTACAGCTAATCCAACTATATTATCAGGAGATTTCAATGGAAATGACACCGATACCAATGGAAATGGAATAAATGATTTTGGTCAAACTGAAAATGCTTATACCGTAATAATTGCCTATGGATTGAGTAATGCCGCACTAATTGATGGCTTCAGAATTTTTGGTGGTTGTGCAGATGGAACAGCAACCTATACTTACAACACCTATTCTTTAACTACTGCAAATGCTGGTGGAATATACAATATCGCTTCAAATTTAGTTGTGAAAAATACGCGTTTCATAAATAACTCTGGAGATTTCGGTGGTGGAATTTGTAACAAAGGGGCTTGTTTTCCAAAAATAGAAAGTTGTGAATTTTCCTATAATTATGCAAGTTATGGTGGTGCCATTCATGCAAATGACGCTTCACTTATTACAATTTTAAATAGTACATTCTCATCCAATAGAGGTTCTGGAGCATTATCTAGTTTGAATAATAGTGTGATAAAAGCTACGGGTTGTACTTTTAACAATAATGTAGGAACATCAGGTGGTGTTATTTATAACAATAATTATTGTAGTGCCGTATTCCTTAATTGTATTCTACGAAATAATACCGCAAGTAGCTCTGGAGGTGCATTTTATAATACAACTTACAGCACATGTACTTTATACAACACTTTAGTTTTTAAAAATTCTGCAATTTATGGTGGTGCTGTTTATAACGTTAGTAATTCTTATATTAACTGCATCAACTCTACCTTTTATGGTAATAATGCTTCAACAAAAGGTGGTGCTTTTTACTGTTCTGTAAGCCCTGATAACATGTATATGAAATTGTATAACACCATTATTTACGGGAATACATCCCCTAGTAATGCAAATATTTTTTGGGAATATTATACACTTTCAAACATCCATGTACGAAATTCTATCATTCAAGGTAGTGGTGGAAGTAGTGCTTGGGGAGTAAATTACGGAACAAATGATGGCAATAATTTAGATACCAATCCTTTATTTACAAGTACAAGTCAAGATGTTGAAGATTTTAAATTACAAACCGGTAGCCCAGGAATTGATGGCAGTTATAATTTACTTCTAAATTTACCAAATACCAATAACTCATGGACTTCTGCGGATACTGATGTTTATGGAAATTCAAGATTAGTTGGTAACGGAGTAGATATTGGAGCCGCTGAAAATGGTGCACTTGCAGTTGAAAACAATATCAAGTCGAAACTTTCTTTCTTTTATGAAAATTCTTATTTGTATTTAAATTATGTAGATTCAGTACTAAATAAAACCATTTCAATCTTTGATTTGAGTGGTAAAAGAGTTTTTGAAGGTCAAATAATTAATGAGATTGTTAGATTACCTAATCTAAATAAAGGCATTTATATCCTTAAAATTGAAGGTAACGAAAG
>CALPQA020000348.1 GCA_943325595.2 Auritidibacter sp. Marseille-P8566 | reverse complement strand
AAAGTTAACATCGGCATCTAATAAGGCACGACGGACTTCTTTTAATGTTTCGGCAACATTTATTTCTGTTATTTTTCCGTGTCCTTTTAGTATATGAAAGGCTTTGTCTAATTTATCACTTAAATTATCGAACATGTTTTTTTATTTTATTGAATTGCAAAGATAAACTAATTAGAGAATTTGACAATTAGATATTTATATTAATGATGTAGTTTTAAAATAAAAAACCTGCTAAATTAGCAGGTATAAAAATTCTTTAAAAGAAAGCTTAATTTTTTTCAAAAGTCAAGTAATCAGTTCCGCCGTTTCCTCCACTAACATCTATTAATTGAATTTTTGTGTCTGTTCTTGAAATAATGTCCCAATCGTCTGTTAAGTCAAAGAAATTAGCCGGTGAACTAAATGCGATATTAAAGTCTAAATCACTTATTGAATCGTCATTACTATTTGTATCTGTTACCGACCATGTTCCAGAATAAGATTGCCCGTTCCCAATTGCTGTTAGTATTCCATTTTGAGAAAAAGTGAAATTGTAACCTAAAAAATTATTAGTTTTAATAACACCTGAATCTACATATGAAGTAATTCTCCAAGTTCCAGAAGTAGCTGTGTTAATAACGCTTGTTTGATTTGTAGCTGCTGAATCATCAGAACTACACATGGAAGCTGTGTTTAGAAAAAACACCAATCCAAGTAATGCATAAGTTATAATTCGTTTCATAGTATTTGAATTTATATTTATTCAAAATTAAAAGAAAAAAAGATATAATAAAAGGAAAATAATTAATATTTGGAATTCTAAAATTAAACTATTTTATTTGTAATGTATTAACCTTTAAAATAGTAATTATGAGATTTTATTTTTTAATTTTTAGTTTGTTTTTTCTAAGTTTTTCGAGTTTTTCTCAATCCCCTTTAAGTGTAGAAAAAGATTTTTGGTCTGGTATTGCTATACATCAAAACGGCAAAAAAATTAGTATTGCAGATGCCAAGAAAATTGTAAATAACCCTGAAATTGTAGCTAAATTAAGTACTGCACAAACTAACAGAGTAGTTGGAGCGGTAATTTCATACCCTTGCGCATTTGCATTTGGATATACTTTAGGACTTTCAATAGGAAATAACAAATCAATTAAGCCAAATTGGGCCGTGGGCGGTATTGGCGCTGTTGGAATGATTGTTGGAATAGTATTGGAAGGAAAAGGAAATAAGCAACTTAAAGAATCCGTTGAAACGTATAATGCAAGCATATCAAAAAGCACTTCTTATTTTAAACCCGAATTTTCATTCTCCTCATCGGGAAATAACATAGGAATTGCAATGCGTTTTTAGATATTCATTTCGAATTCTAAAATAGAAATTGAATAAAAAACATTTGAAATTCTAATTCTCAATCACTTAACTACATTCTTTCAGGAACTTGAATCCCTAGAAGTTGAAATGCCGATGCAATCGTGTCGGCAACTTTTTTGGACAATTGCACACGGAAAATCTTTTCGTTTTGCACATTTGAACCTAAAATCGGAACCGCTTGATAGAACGAATTGTACTCACGAACCAAATCATAAGTATAATTGGCGATTAATGCTGGGCTGTGATTTTGTGCCGCGTTTTGAATTACTTCAGGAAATAATTCCAATTGTTTGACCAATTCTTTTTCTTTTTCGTGTAAAATTTCTATATCGGCTTTTGCAGAAAAATCGAAGTTGGCTTTGCGAATAATCGACTGAATTCTCGCATACGTATATTGTATAAATGGCCCCGTATTACCAGCAAAATCAACAGATTCTTCAGGGTCAAAAAGGATTCTTTTTTTAGGATCAACTTTCAAAATGTAGTATTTCAAAGCACCCAAACCGATGGTATTGTACAATTTGGCTTTTTCTTCAACTGAATAACTTTCTAATTTCCCTAAATCTTCAGAAATTTTCTGAGCAGTTTCCGTCATTTCATTCATCAAATCGTCAGCATCTACAACGGTTCCTTCACGACTTTTCATTTTTCCAGATGGTAAATCTACCATTCCGTACGACAAATGAAATAGGTTTTTAGACCATTCGAAACCTAATTTTTTCAAGATTAAAAACAAAACTTTAAAGTGATAATCTTGCTCGTTTCCAACCGTGTAAACCATACCACCAACATCAGGAAAGTCTTTTACACGCTGGATTGCGGTTCCAATATCTTGTGTCATATAAACGGCCGTTCCATCTGAACGAAGGACGATTTTTCTATCCAAACCATCCGGAGTTAAATCAATCCAAACCGAACCATCAGGATCTTTTTCGAATATTCCTTTTTCCAAACCAATTTGAACCACGTCTTTTCCTAATAAATAGGTATTGCTTTCGTAATAATAACTGTCAAAATCAACGCCTAAATTTTTGTAGGTTATGGCAAAACCGTCATAAACCCATTGGTTCATGGTTTTCCAAAGTGAAATGACTTCGCCGTCACCAGCTTCCCATTTCAATAGCATTTCTTGTGCTTCAAGAATAATTGGCGCCTGTTTTTTTGCCTCCTCTTCCGATTTTCCTTCGTTCATCAATTGTGCGATTTCTTCTTTATAAGCTTTGTCAAAAGCAACGTAAAAATTACCAACTAATTTATCGCCTTTCAATCCTGAATTATCTGGAGTTTGTCCGTTTCCGAATTTTTGCCACGCCAACATTGACTTGCAAATATGAATTCCACGGTCGTTGATGATTTGCGTTTTATACACTTTTTTTCCTGAAGCTTTGATAATTTCAGCAACAGAATATCCTAATAAATTATTACGAACATGTCCTAAATGCAAAGGTTTATTGGTGTTTGGCGAAGAATATTCGACCATAACTGCCGCTTCATTTGGATTTGGAGTAACGAAACCAAATTTGGCATTGTCTTTTATTTCATTGAAGAATTTCAAATAATATTCATCTGAAATCACGATATTTAAAAACCCAGAAACCACATTAAAGTTTTTAACTTCTGATACATTATCTACTAAATAACTTCCGATTTTGTTACCCAATTCAACGGGATTGCTTTTAATGACTTTCAACAAAGGGAAAATTACCATCGTAATATCACCTTCAAATTCCTTGCGTGTCGATTGAAATTCGATTTTGTCAATGGCTACATCAAATAGTGATTGGATTGCTTTTTCAATTGATGGCGAAAGTAATTGAGATAATGTCATTTTTGATATCTTATTTTAAGATGCCAAAGATAGTTATTATGTGGGAATTTGAAAATTTAAAACAGCTTTT
>CALPQA020000347.1 GCA_943325595.2 Auritidibacter sp. Marseille-P8566 | reverse complement strand
GTGCTTGAGAACCAAAAGAACTCAAAATTACTACTAATGCAAGAAGTGTTTTTTTCATGATTTTTTTATTTTTTTCAAATTTACAAATTCAATTAAGCAAAAATGTTAATTATTCCTTAATTTGAAATTATTTTGTTTAACTTTTTAAAATAAATTATAAACAATCGTACTTTTACAGAAAATTAAATCTTTATGAAGATATATACGTTTCATACGAAACAAAATCTACCGATAACATTACAGGAAGCTTGGGACTTTCTATCTGACCCAAAAAATTTAAAAGTAATAACTCCAGATTATATGGGATTTGTAACACTTTCAGGCGATGACAGACCCATGTTTGCAGGTCAAATCATTCAATACATTGTTACGCCAGTTATGGGAATTCCAACAAAATGGGTGACTGAAATTACGCACGTAATCGATAAAAAGTATTTTGTGGACGAACAACGTTTTGGACCTTATTCGCTTTGGCATCACAAGCATTTTATCAAAGAAATTCCGGGTGGCGTAGAAATGGAAGACATCATCGATTATAAAATCCCAATGGGAATTCTAGGACAAATGGTGCATCCTTTTTTGGTTAAACCCAAATTAAATGAGATATTTGAATACAGAAGAACAAAATTAATTGAACTTTTTGGCGAATTTAAAACGGTATAACAATGACAATTTTCTGGTTCAGACGTGATTTAAGAATTGACGATAACAAAGGATTTTTCGAAGCATTAAATAGTGGTTCGGAAGTCTTACCTATTTTTATTTTTGATAAAAACATCTTAGACGAACTTCCAAAAGACGATGCGCGTGTGAGTTTTATCCATGAATTACTAGATAAAATAGATACTGAACTTCAAAAATTTGGAAAGAATTTAGCTGTTTTTCACGGAGAACCAATGTCAGTCATTGAGAAACTAATTTCAGACAATAAAGTAGAATCCTTGATTACCAATCACGATTATGAACCCTACGCTAAAACCAGAGATGAAGCTGTTACGTCGCTTTTAGCTTCTAAAAATATTGCTTTTAAAACATATAAAGACCAAGTTATTTTTGAAAAAAGTGAAGTTGTAAAAGACGACCAAACACCCTATGTGGTTTTTACCCCTTTTTCAAAAAAATGGAAAGCCTTATTCGAAAATACAAAGCTTGAACATTTTGAATCCGAAAAATTACTCCATAATTGTGCAGATCATTCTTATGCCTTTCTTAGTCTGAATGAAATTGGTTTTGAACAGTCAAAAATTAAAGTTTCCCATTTTGATACTTCCGAAAAACTAATTCAGAATTATGAAGACACCCGAAATTTTCCTGCAATAGCTGGTACTTCGATGATTGGAACCCATTTGCGTTTTGGCTCCGTTAGCATTCGGAAAGTAGTAGCAAAAGCAGCATCACAAGACCGTGAAACTTTCCTAAACGAACTCATTTGGAGGGAATTTTTCATGCAAATACTTTGGCATTTTCCACATACGAACACCAAGAGTTTCCGACCGAAATACGATGCTATAAAATGGAATAACAACGAAACTGAATTCAAAAAATGGTGTGAAGGAAAAACTGGTTATCCCTTTGTAGATGCAGGAATGCGCGAATTAAACGCAACGGGACACATGCACAACCGCGTGAGAATGGTTGTGGCTAGTTTTTTATGCAAACATTTACTAATTGATTGGCGCTGGGGCGAAACCTATTTTGCTACCAAACTGTTAGATTATGAACAATCTAGCAATGTGGGCAATTGGCAATGGGCAGCAGGAAGTGGCGTAGATGCCGCTCCCTATTTCCGAATTTTCAACCCCACAGAACAAGTCAAAAAATTTGATAAAAATTTAGTTTACATCAAAAAATGGGTACCCGAATTACAAGATTTTGATTATCCCCAACCCATTGTTGACCATAAATTTGCCCGAGAAAGATGCCTCAATGTTTTTAAAGAAGCAGTTGGTTAGTCTTTCAACTTAGAAACAGTATCAAAATTCAACTCGTTAAAATGATTGATAATCGTGTCAGCTTTGGATAAATCCTGAAGTTTTGAATGAATACTGTTGTACCCAATACAATAAATATCGGCTGCTTTTGCAGCAATAACGCCATTTGTACTGTCTTCAATAACGATGCAATTGTCTTTTGGAGCGATTGATAATGATGCTGCAAACTCAAATATGGCTGGATGTGGTTTCGATTTCGGAAAATCTTCACCACTTACAATGTGCGTAAAATAGTCATGCAATTTAAAACGATTAAAAACACGGTCAATAGTAACTTTTGAAGCCGAAGATGCCAATATTAATTGCATTCCGTTTTGATGCATTTCTTTGATTAATGCCTCAACTCCTTCAAGTAATTCTAAATCTTCTTTATGGTCGAAAGCATCATTAAAAAGGGTTCTTTTTCTCAAAATCAATTCTTCAACATCGGCATCTAAATTGAAAATCGTTTTGATGCTCTGGAAAACATTTCGCGTTGAATTGCCTGTGAAAGAAGTAAACATTTCCTCGGTTACATCAATATTTAACTCTGCAAAATGCTGAAAATAAGCATATCTATGAACGGGTTCTGTATCTACAATTACCCCATCCATATCAAAAATTACTGTTTGTATCATTCTAGGTTCTGGGTATTAGGTGTTAGTTTTTTTTTTAAATTTGATAAACTCAATTTATTCTTTTTTTAGCAAGTAACGAATTACGGTCTCTGCGGCATACAAACCAAATAAACCTGGCATGTAGCTGTTGGTTCCATAGAACGATTTTTTATAATTGCTTCCATCGGTAGTTTTCAAGCTACTTTGTTCCTGAATTTCAGATGAAAAAACGACCTTAATTCCTTTATCAATTTTTTCGGCTTTCAACCGTTTTTTAATTGCTTTTGCCAAATAACAATTCACGGTTTTACTAATGTCCGCAACTTTCACTTTCGACGCTTCCATCTTTCCTCCCGCTCCCATGCTCGATATCAATTTCACTTTTTTACGCTTGGAAGCCAGAATCAAATTCAATTTTGGCGTAACACTGTCAATGCAATCCAAAACATAATCGTACTCATTTGAAACAATTTCAAAAGCACGTTCTGGCGAAAGAAATTCTTGTATTCTTGTCAGTTTTAAGTTAGGATTAATATCCATCAATCGATCACCAACAATGGTAATTTTAGGCTGACCCACCGTTGAATGCAATGCTGGCAATTGCCTGTTTATGTTGGTAATATCAACCACGTCACCATCTACGATTGTCATGGTTCCCACTCCTGC
>CALPQA020000346.1 GCA_943325595.2 Auritidibacter sp. Marseille-P8566 | reverse complement strand
GTTGTGATTTCTATTGCATCAATGACCGTTGGAAACATTATGGCATTAAAACAAACCAATGTAAAACGGATGTTGGCATTCTCAGGAATTTCCCACGCCGGATTTATGCTAATGGTTTTATTGAGCGCCACAACCGCCGCTGGAAGTCTATTGTATTATGCGTCAGCGTATGCATTGGCAGGAATTGCATCGTTCAGCGTTTTGCTTTATGTTTGTAAAAACAAAGGCAACGAAGAAATAAGTAACTTCAACGGATTAGGAAAATCGAACCCAATAATGGCAGCCGTACTCACAGCCTCGTTATTGTCAATGGCAGGAATACCAATATTCGCAGGATTCTTCGCCAAATTTATGTTGTTTACCCAAACTATACAAGCAGGATATTTAGTAGTTGTAATCGCCGCCGTAATCAACTCAATCATCAGTGTGGGTTACTATTTCAAATTAATCTTGGCAATGTACACCAAAGAGCCAGAAGAAGCCGCTACAAAAACACCATTCGTTTTCTATGCCGTAGCTTTAATCGCCATCGTTTTGAATATTATAATCGGACTATTTCCATCGCTAATTGTTGATGTATTAGCATAAAAAATCGTTTTTCACACACCATTATACTAAGCCATCAGAATCACTTTTGATGGTTTTATCATTAAGGTATAACCCCCACTTCCATTTTAGATGAAATTTCGGTTGAGCATTCTGCTATAAATTTGTTTAAATTAAATCCCTAAATGTTATCAAAAAAATAAAAATAAATATTAAAAAGAGGGCAAGCAAAAGGAAAAAGGCTTCAGGCATAAGTATTAAGACGACAGAAAAAATGCAATGAGGAAAAGTTTATATGCGTCGAGCATAGATAAAAAAAAGAAAAGCCATAAAACACTAATGTTCCAGTTGCAGGCGGGCATTCTGCCACAAGTCCTCACAAAGTAAAAAAGTGTGGATTTAGGCTTTTCACTACAAATGAAATTAACTAACTCCAATTAAAATATAAGTATTGTGAAGAAATCTCTAATACAAATCCCGCTGATAAATCAATAACAGATGGTAAAAACGAGTACAATTTATTGAGAAGTTTCACTACTTTTGTATCAAATCAAGCAAATGAAGCAATTAGTCGTTTTGTTTTTATTTCTATCGCTTTCTATACAAGCGCAATTCCAAATCAATGGAGTTGTAAAAGACGCTTCAACTAAAAATCCATTGCCATTTGCTAACATTTCTTCTGCACTTGGAGCAAATACAATTTCTGATGCAGATGGAAAATTCAATATTCAAAGCACACAATTTTTATCAGAAATCACGGTTTCCTACATTGGCTATAGCCCAAAAAAAATTGCTATTGAAACAAATAAATCTTTTTATCAGATTTTGATTGCTCAAACATCAAATGACTTAAAAGAAGTTGTTATTAGCAATAAAAACCCTGCAAATTCAATTATCAGAAACGTAATTAAGTTTGAAAGGTCAAATAATCCTCAAAAAAAGCTCAAAAGTTTTCAGTTTAAAGCCTATAATAAATTGATTGTTACCGCAAATCCAGATTCTATAAATGGCAAAATTGATACCATTTATATTGATAAAAACAATAAAAAGCAACTTTCAAATATAGATTCATCTGATTTTAAATTTAAAAAAATAATCAGTAAACAACATTTATTTCAAACAGAGAAAATATCCAAATTTCAATTTAATAAAAATGGCTTAAAAGAAACGGTTTTAGCAACAAAAATGGCAGGTTTTAAACAACCCATTTATGAAATATTAGCGTTTAATCTTCAGTCATTTTCAATTTATGACAATCAATACGAGCTTTTTGAAACGCATTATGCAAGTCCAATTTCAAAAGGCGGATTATCAGATTACAATTATAAAATATTAGACACCGTTTCAATTGACGGTAGAAATTTGTTGATGATTTATTTCAAAAATAAAAAGCGGAAAAACGCTGCAGGATTGGAAGGTGTGCTTTATATTGACCAAAATAATTATGCTGTTGCCAAAGCAATTATGAGAATTAAAGGGGTTTTAGACATTACTGGAACGCACGAATTCACTTATATTTCAAAAGAAAATATTTGGTTTCCAAAAGCCAAAAAATTCAAAATTTTAAAAGGTAAAAATGACGATGATATAAAAATATTAGGCGGTACCATTCAATTTGAGGCAGACAGCAAAGACTTCAAATCGAGAGAAAAAGCAGCATCAGATTTTACCTATTTATTGTCGGAAACCTGTTGCTCAGAATTTGATTTTAATACTCCAATTAAAATCAAAAAATCATTTATTTCAATTGACATTAAAGATGATGCAGCAAACAAAGACGAAGCATATTGGAACACGTATCGAAAAGACAGTTTGGACAATAGAAGTCAAAAAACATATAACGTTTTAGACAGTATTTCCGTAAAAAACCGAATTGAAAGTAGGTTGCGTTTTGGGCGTAAAATCATAAACGGTTATATTCCTTTGGGTCCAGTTGACTTGGATTTACGGTATTTATTGAGCTTCAATAATTACGAAGGTTTTCGAGTTGGAACGGGAGGAATTACAAGCGAAAAATTCTCTAGAAAATTTAGATTTGAAGGCTATACAGCTTATGGAACAAAGGATGGAAATTTTAAATTTAATTTGGGTGCAGCCATACGATTGGGGAAATTCTCGAACACTTGGATTGGCGGTTCCTATACTGATGATGTTAATGAAATTGCCCACACGGGTTTTGCTATTGACAAACGGGTTTTTAAATTGTACGACCCGAGACCAATAAACGTTAGTACTTTTTATAGTTATCAAATGTGGAAAGGGTATATTGAAACTAAAATTATTCCAAAAACAGAAAGTATTTGGCAACTTTCACATGCTGCAATTGAGCCACAATTTGATTATATTTTCAATGCAAATGATAGATTGTATTCTACATTCAAAATGACAACGGCAATGCTTTCTTTGCAATGGAATCCGTTTAGCGAATATATGCAAACGCCGATTGGTAGATTAGAAATTGAAAAAAGATTTCCTAAATTTACTATTCAATTCACGCAATCATTGCCAAAAATCCTAGAAAACGATTTTAATTTTAGCAAAATTGACTTTCGAGCGGTTTATGAAAAAAAATACATAAACGGTCAAAAATCTGAAGTATTAATTGAAGGCGGCTACGCTTTTGGTGATGTTCCGTTGACCCATTTGTACAATACTTCTCCAAATAATTTAACGAAAGAGAGAATCCAACAACGGATTACAATTTCTG
>CALPQA020000345.1 GCA_943325595.2 Auritidibacter sp. Marseille-P8566 | reverse complement strand
TTTTTTGATGTGCATTGCGGGTGTGTGCAATACTAAATCTACAAGTACTTCATCTCCAAAAGTTACCACATTTGTGACAGCACCACTTTCAACCATATTTTTTCCTTCGCCAGCAATAGTTATTGTTTCTAATGCTTTGAGAATGTCTTTTTTATCTAATTTCATATCCGTTTTCTTGATCTAAATTAATCTGAAAATTTAGAGTACAAAGATAGCTTGAAAAGTTTGAAAGTGAAATCAGAATTGGGAAAAGTTTGTTTTGCACTTTAACGAAATTAATTAATCACCATTTCAGGTATTTCACCTTCAATAATTAAAGTTGCTTCGGTAGATGCAATAATATGTTCCACAGAAATTCCAGGAGCGCGTTCTAAAAGTTTAAATCCTTTTGTGGTAACTTCTAAAACAGCCAATTCAGTTACAATTTTTTTCACACATCCAACGCCAGTTAATGGCAAAGAACATTTTTTAAGAATTTTGCTTTCTCCAGCTTTGTTAACGTGCATCATTGCTACGATAATGTTTTCTGCAGAAGCAACTAAATCCATTGCTCCGCCCATTCCTTTTACCATTTTTCCAGGAATTTTCCAATTTGCAATGTCTCCATTTTCTGAAACTTCCATTGCGCCAAGTATCGTTAAATCAACGTGTTGCCCACGAATCATCCCGAAACTCATCGCAGAATCAAAATAGCTTGCGCCGGGTAATGTGGTAATTGTTTGTTTTCCAGCGTTAATAATATCGGCATCTTCTTCGCCTTCAAACGGGAAAGGTCCCATTCCAAGTACGCCATTTTCACTTTGAAATTCTACAGAAATGTCTTTTCGAACGTAGTTTGCTACCAATGTAGGAATTCCAATTCCAAGATTTACGAAATAATTATTTTTTACTTCTTGAGCAATTCGTTTTGCAATATCTTCTTTTGTCAACATATTTTTGAGTTGTAAAGTTTTTTTAATCGTATAAGAACTATAAGATTATTTAAGTTTTATATGGAATTCTAAATCGAGTTACGAATCGCTTTTTTTTCTAACCGTTCGTTGCTCAATTCTTTTTTCATAGTGCTCCCCTTGAAAAATGCGTTGTACAAATATACCAGGAATATGAATTTGATTTGGATCTAATGTTCCAGCCTCAACCAATTCTTCCACTTCGGCAATTGTAATTTTTGCTGCGCCAGCCATACAAGGATTAAAATTTCTTGCCGTTCCTTTGAAGATTAAATTCCCAGCAGTATCGCCTTTCCAAGCTTTCACAATTGCAAAATCAGCTTTGAAAGCGTGTTCCATTACGTGCATTTTACCGTTAAATTCTCTGGTTTCTTTTCCAATTGCAACCTCAGTTCCAAATCCCGCAGGTGTAAAAAAAGCGGGGATTCCGGCTTGAGCAGCACGACATCTTTCGGCGAGAGTTCCTTGTGGAATCAACTCTACATCTAGTTCACCTGAAAGCATTTGACGTTCAAATTCCGCATTTTCACCAACATAAGAAGAAATCATTTTTTTGATTTGTTTTTTATGCAAAAGCAATCCAAGACCAAAATCATCAACCCCTGCATTATTTGAAATGCACGTTAAATTATTGGTTTCTTTTACCACTAATTCTGCGATACTATTTTCAGGAATACCGCATAAACCAAAACCTCCTAACATTATTGTCATTCCGTTTTCAATTCCGGAAAGCGCTTCTTTTACTGCATTTATTTTTTTATTAATCATATAGTTTTTAAGTTTAATCCGTCTTTTTAGTTGCCTCAAAAATAGAATATTTTTAGCTGAAATTCAAGGTTTCAACAGAATATAAATGGTGCTCAATAATGTTACAGTAATGCGATAAATAAAACACTAAGTCACGCAAATTTCTTTTTTGTATCTTTGTGAAAAGCATTTTAAATCTTTGTGAAACAAATTAATTATGAAAATTGGACTTTATTTCGGAACCTTCAATCCCATTCATATTGGACATTTGATTATCGCCAATCATATTGCAGAGTATTCTGATTTGAAACAAGTTTGGATGGTTGTAACGCCACATAATCCACTAAAAAAGAAGGACACTTTACTCAAAGATTCCATTCGGTTGGAATTGGTTCATTTGGCAACGGAAGACTATCCAAAAATTAAACCTTCAAATATAGAATTCAAATTGCCGCAACCCAATTATACGGTAAATACGTTGGCTTATTTACAAGAAAAATATCCTAAGAACGAATTTTCATTAATTATGGGCGAAGACAATTTAAAGTCTTTTCACAAATGGAAAAATCATGAAGTGATTCTTCAAAATCACGAAATTTATGTTTATCCAAGACTTGATGGGAATAACCAAAACAAAGATGCTATTTCCTCAGAAACTAGAAATTCAGTATTCAAAAACCATCCTAAAATTCATTTTATTGCTGCGCCAATTGTTGAAATATCAGCCACATTTATCCGAGAATCTATAAAAATAAATAAAAATGTCCAGCCGCTTTTACCATCTAAAGTTTGGGAATATATAGATTATAATAATTTGTATAAAAAGTAATTTGGCATTTTAATTTTCTATTATCTTTATTCAAAAAATGTTGGGAAAAAGTCAAACACCAAGTGAAGAAAAGTTGAACTTGGCGTTAACTTGCAAAGGAATGCCCGACCGAGTTTAGCGATTTCTTCATACTTCGCAATGACATTCTAAAAGAGTGCAAGCCCAAATAAAGCTATAAAAGCAACAAAATTTTCTTTGCAATCATAACTTTCGAGCTTTGACTTTCGACTTTCAACATAAATTTATTACTTTCGCACAACGATTTAAGAAAAGGATAAAATGAGCACTAAATTTACTGAATACAAGGGACTTGACTTGCCAACTGTGGCATCGGAAGTATTGGATTTTTGGAAAAAAGAAAACATATTCGAGAAGAGCGTGACGACTCGCGAAGGAAATAAACCGTTCGTGTTTTTTGAAGGTCCGCCTTCGGCAAATGGATTACCGGGAATTCACCACGTGATGGCACGCGCGATTAAAGATATTTTTTGCCGATATAAAACGCAAAAAGGATTTCAAGTAAAGCGAAAAGCGGGCTGGGATACGCACGGGTTACCAGTAGAATTAGGTACTGAGAAGGAATTAGGAATTACAAAAGAAGACATAGGAAAGTCGATTTCCATTGAAGAATACAACGAAGCGTGCAAGCGAACGGTGATGCGTTATACGGATGTTTGGAACGATTTGACCGAAAAAATGGGGTATTGGGTGGATATGGAAGATCCGTATGTGAC
>CALPQA020000344.1 GCA_943325595.2 Auritidibacter sp. Marseille-P8566 | reverse complement strand
GTAGATATCATTTGTAATATCCATTGCAATAATCCAAATTTTTAGGTTCTTAAAGTTATGTCTCATTCTCTATCATCTTGTTTCTTGCTTCTAACTTCTCGTTTTCTAAAGCAATTCATAAATCCCCGCACTTCCCTGACCAGTACCAACGCACATGCTTACAATTCCGTATTTGCTTCCTCTAAGTTTCATTTCGTCAAACAGTTGAACAGATAATTTTGCTCCTGTACAACCTAGTGGATGTCCCATAGCGATGGCACCTCCGTTTACATTTACTATGTCAGGATTTAATCCCAATTCTCTAATAACTGCTAGGGATTGCGATGCAAATGCTTCGTTTAATTCTATTAAATCAATATCTTTTAATTGTAATCCTGCTTGTTTCAATGCTTTTGGAATGGCTTTTACTGGTCCTATTCCCATGATTCTTGGTTCAACTCCTGCTGAGGCAAAATTTACCAAACGCGCGATAGGAGTTAGGTTTAACTCTTTAACCATTTCTTCACTCATGATTAAAACAAATGCTGCACCATCACTCATTTGAGAAGAATTTCCAGCCGTCACACTTCCATCTGCTGCAAAAACTGGTCGCAATCCTACTAAAGCTTCTACAGAAGTTCCTGCTCTTGGTCCTTCATCTTTATTGACAACATACGACTTGGTTTCTTTTTTTCCATTTTCGTTTATGAAAGTCTGTTCAATAGTAATTGGAACTATTTGTTTGTCAAATTTACCTTCGGCCTGTGCTTTCAAGGCTTTCCTATGTGAGTTAAAGGCAAACTCATCTTGATCTTGTCGAGACACATTGTATTGTTTGGCAACTGCTTCAGCTGTTAATCCCATTCCCCAATAATAATCTTCGTTTCCAGCTTTTGCAACAGCATAGTCAGGAGTGGGTTTGTAACCTCCCATTGGAATAAAACTCATACTTTCAGCACCTCCAGCAATGATACAATCGGCCATTCCAGATTGAATTTTTGCGGTTGCCATTCCGATAGTTTCTAATCCCGAAGCGCAATATCTATTAACGGTTACGCCCGGTACGTCTTCAATTTTTAAACCCATTAAGGAAATTAGTCGTCCCATATTTAAACCTTGTTCGGCTTCTGGCATGGCATTTCCAACCATAACATCATCAATGCGTTTTTTGTCGAAATCGGGCAATTCATTCATCATAAACTGAATGGTTTCTGCCGCCAATTCATCAGGGCGCTTAAATCTAAATACGCCTTTTGGTGCTTTCCCAACGGCAGTTCTGTATGCTTTTACGATATAGGCTGTTTTCATAACTGTTATTTTGAATTTTGAATTTTAAATTTTGAATGAAGTTCATTAGTAATTTATAATTCAACATTTATAATTTAAAATTAATTGCGAAGCGGTTTCCCTTTGGTTAGCATAAACTGAATTCTTTCCAAAGTTTTTCTTTCAGTACAAAGTGATAAAAAAGCTTCTCTTTCGATATCCAATAAATATTGTTCACTTACGAATGTAGGTTCGGATAAATCGCCACCGGCCATTACATAAGCTAGTTTATTAGCAATTTTTTTGTCGTACTCCGAGATGTATTTTCCAGCTTGCATCTGGTCGGTACCAACTAAGAACATTCCTAAAGCTTGTTTTCCTAAAACTTTTACGTCGTTTCTGCGAATTGGTTGCGTATAACCGGCTTCAGCCATTAGTAACGCATGTTTTTTGGCTTCAGCTATTTGGCGGTCTTTATTTACCACAATTATATCTTTTCCATGTTGCAATAGTCCTGTATCAAAGGCTTCGTAACCTGAAGTAGAAACTTTTGCCATAGCAATTGTCAAGAAATATTCTTGCAATACATTCAATTCGACATCATTTTTATGAAATAAGTCCGAAGCTCTCAATGTCAATTCTTTTGAACCACCTCCGCCAGGAATTACACCTACACCAAATTCCACTAATCCCATGTAGGTTTCTGCTGCAGCGACTACTTTATCAGCGTGAAGACTCATTTCGCAACCGCCACCAAATGTCATTCCGTGAGGCGCCACAATAACTGGAATTCCAGAATAGCGCACGCGCATCATGGTGTCTTGAAATAGTTTGATAGCCATATTCAATTCGTCGTATTCTTGTTCGACCGCCATCATGAATATCATTCCGATATTGGCACCTACAGAGAAATTCGCTCCTTGGTTTCCGATGACCAAACCTTGATATTCTTTTTCTGATAAGTCAATCGCTTTGTTGATCGCTTGTAAAACGTCACCACCAATGGTGTTCATTTTCGATTGGAATTCTAGATTCAAAATACCATCACCTAAATCATGAATAATGGCACCGCTGTTACTCCAAACTTTTTTGCTTTCGCGAATGTTATTTAGAATGATAAAGGAATCTTGACCAGAAACTTTTGTTTGTAATTTGGTTGGAATATTGTAGAAATAAGTAGCGCCTTCTTTTATGGTATAAAAACTGTTACTTCCCGATGCTAACATTTCGGTTACCCATGATGCAGGTTCAAGACCTTCAGCTTTCATGATTTCGATTCCCTTTTCAACACCAACAGCATCCCAGATTTCGAAAGGACCATTTTCCCAGCCGAAACCGGATTTCATAGCATCGTCTATTTTGTATAATTCATCTGAAATTTCTGGGATTCTATTGGAAACATAAGCAAACATGCCCGCAAAACTTTTTCTGTAGAATTCTCCAGCTTTATCAGTTCCTTTTACCAAGACTTTAAAACGATTGATGGGTTTGTCAATGGTTTTTGTGAGTTCTAATGTTGCAAAAGATGCCTTTTTAGCAGCACGATATTCCAAAGTATTTAAGTCTAAGGAAAGAATGTCTTTGTCTACTTTTTTGTAAAAACCTTGCCCTGATTTACTACCAAGCCAATTGTTTTCCATCATTTTAGTTACAAAATCCGGTAATTTGAATAATTCGTGTTGTTCGTCATTCGGACAATTTTCATAAATTCCATTAGCAACATGCACTAAAGTATCTAATCCAACCACGTCAACCGTTCTAAAAGTAGCTGATTTTGGTCGGCCAATAACGGGACCAGTTAATTTGTCTACTTCTTCAATAGTTAGTCCTAATTCTTTGACCAGATGAAACAAACTTTGGATACCGAAGATTCCAATTCGGTTACCAATAAATGCTGGAGTATCTTTGGCAACGACCGAAGTTTTGCCTAAGAATTTCTCTCCGTAAATTGTAAGAAAATCTAATACTTCAGTTGAAGTTTGCGGACCAGGAATAATTTCGAATAATTTTAAATACCGCGCAGGG
>CALPQA020000343.1 GCA_943325595.2 Auritidibacter sp. Marseille-P8566 | reverse complement strand
CCCATAACGCAAAATATCGGTATCAAAATCAACATTGGTAGAAGTATAAGCGGTATAGGTTTCACTTTCAAATGGCAAATAATATTCCCCTTCCCCACTCCAGGGCATAATTCGGATGGTGTTCAAGCCATTGAAACGCTCGGTCACTACCAAAAAATCTCTAAAAATATCAATATCTTCAATTAAAACGTCTTCTCGGTGCGCAATAATATCAACCCAATTTTCTTTGGCTGTAGCCAATTCGGGCGTTTTCATCAATTTGAAATTGGTCGCCTCATCCTTATTAGTCAATACATAAAAATGTTTCCCAAAATGCGCAATATCATATTCCAAGCCACGAACTCTCTTCTGAAAAATAGTAAATTCGCCTTCTGGATTGTCGGCCAATAACGTTCTAAACTCTGTAGTCATTGTACTTGACGAACTAATGACAATGTATTTTTTTGATTTTTCTTTGGTAACCTCCACAGAATACGTATCGTCCATTTCGTGAAATACCAAAATATCATTTGCGGCATCGGTATTCAGTTGGTGTTTGAACACTTTATCCGAACGCAATGTTTTTTCGTCTTGACGCGTATAAAACAACGTTTGGTTGTCATTCGCCCAAGTGCTATCGCCCGAAGTATTTTCTATTGTATCAGCAAAGATTTCTCCTGTAGCTAAGTTTTTTATTTGCACTGTATAAATGCGTCTTCCAACGGTATCTACTGCGAATGCTACAAACTGGTTGTCGGTACTAACGCTCAAACCACCTAATTGAAAATACTTGTGTCCTTTTGCCAATTCGTTGCAATTGAACATAATTTCTTCATTTGCCGAAAGGCTTCCCTTTTTTCGAGAATAAATAGGATAATCATTTCCAGTTTCAAAGCGCGTAATATAGTAATAGCCGTTATATAAATAGGGAACCGACTCATCGTCTTCCTTGATTCTGGCTTTCATTTCTTCGAACAATTCCTTTTGGAATGCTTTAGTGTGCGCCGTCATTTCTTGGTAATATTGATTCTCCTTGTTCAGATAATCAATAACTTCTGGATTTTCTCTATCGTTTAACCAAAAATAGTTATCTACTCGAACATCATTAAACTTTTCTAATGGTGTTGGAATTATTTTGGCCAATGGCGGTCTTAGTTGTTCTGACATTTCTTTAGGTTATATTATAAACCTACAAAAATAAGACAAACATTTAAGATAGCGGGGTTAATAGTAATTTTCTTATTGGCTTTTCATCGAGTATTTGTGTAAATTTGCAGAACATATTCTAAAAAACAGACACATGGATTTAATGGGAATGATGGGTAAATTGAAAGCTACCCAACAAAAAATAGAGGATACAAAAAAGAGATTGGACACGGTTTTGATAGACGAACAAAGTGCTGATGGACTTTTGAAAGTAACATTGACTGCCAATAGCAAAATAAAATCTGTGGTTGTTGCCGATGCTTTATTGGAAGACAAAGACCAGTTGGAAGATTACCTAATTGTGGTAATGAACAAGGCAATTGAAAAAGCGGCAAGCGTAAACCAAGCCGAATTGGATGCGGTTACCCGAGTTGACATGCCGATGATTCCAGGAATGGAAGATATGTTTAAGTAATTGGGTATTGGGCTTTAGGTGTTGGGGCTTAGGTGTTGGGTTTTGGTGATTTTATTTAGTGTTACTACAATACTTTTTTCTTCATGTATTTCTTATTCAAAACTTGGAAGAACAACCTTTTCAAAAAAGACCATGGTAGCGTAACCAATGAGTTAATAATCCTATAAATTACTGAAAATTAAAACCAATACGACTCATTATAATAAAACAAGAGGACACAATTAGCTGTACCTCTTGTTTCATTTTATATTTAGACAGGATTAATTTTATAAAAGATATGCATCTTTTACCTCAAAACATGTATATCTTTATGCTAAAAGATGTATATGTTATATTAAAAAGATATACATGTTTTAGTTTTATAAACTGTACAAAAGTATTTTAGCAAACGTATTCAACATTTTTGTTTGCGGACTCACTAATATAATTAGCTTTTATAATAATTTAGGACCTACCTGGACTTCCAAATTAGTTTTAATACCATTGTTTGTCAATCTGAATTCTTGAATTGAATACGGTATTATAAAGTCCTTTTAATGATTTGTAAGAAAAAAAGGAATATATTTGAGAATAAATAACACGAAACAATCCTTCGCCAATCTTCCCAAATTTGGGGTGATAATGGAAAGTTTGTTTCGCCTATAAGCTAGTTGTGTGAAAGCTGCCAAAATTGGGCAAAACAAAATCAATAAGTTCTAAATGAAAAAAATATTTTACTTTTTTATTATTCTTCTCGGTGTATCGTGTTCAGAAAAACCAAAAGAAATAAATCAGAATCTAATATACTTTGACTCTGATTTTCTTGCCGAATTTGGTGACGATAATTATGATAAACTTGAAGTAGAATTAAATTCCAAAATAAAAGCAAAATACATTGACAAAATTATTTATGTATCAAAAACAATCGACGCAAATGCTTGTGGAAATTATGTTGGAGATTTAGAAATAAAAAAAGATAGTATTATTCTAATCTACAGACTTACTTCTGATGAAGTTTGCACATCAACTGCTATTGTAAAAGCAAATTACATAATCAAAAATTCAAAAGAGAAAAAGTATAAATTTGGATTACGTTACGAATAAGAAAAAACTCTGCTCCGAAATCCCCACCTGCTCAAAAGGCTGGGACGTTGTGTGCAAGCTGCTAACTTTACGTAAAAATCAGAGTCAAATATTTTATATTTAATGCGTTATGAGTAAAAAATATTATAGAAATAAATTGTCATTCAAAGAAACCATTTCTAAAAAAAAATGGACATTTATCGTTTTCACAATTGCATTAACAATTTCAGCAATATTTTATTTAGTTAATTATTATAACAATAATTCCTTAATGAAATATATTTCGGAAAATCTTTGGCTACAAACAATCTTTATGTTTTTAACAATAGCTGGTTTGATAAGTATTTTCTATCCTTTCTCAATCAGAAAAGAACTTAATGAAAAGGATATTATTTACAATTATGAGGAAAAAATAAGAATACAAAAGCAAACCGAAGAAAATAGAAAAAAGGCTACTTTTTAAAATATAAAGCCAGCACACAACAGCGGTTTCGCAAGATTTGGTTTTTAGGCTTAATTTGAAGATGGTTTTGTATTTTGAATATTGGGCAAATCCGAATATAGGGCTTTATTTAGTCCCAAACTACTTGTAGCGCGGGAACGTTATT
>CALPQA020000342.1 GCA_943325595.2 Auritidibacter sp. Marseille-P8566 | reverse complement strand
GTCATCCAGAGTAATATCTTTTCCGTTTTTAATCTTTTGATAATAGCATTTATCTATTTCATAGTTTTGAACAGCATCTAAATTCAATTTTCTATCTCCAATTTTCTCTTGAAATAAAAATCCATTAGTGTACACCCTATGTTTTAGAGGAATTGTTTTCACAATAACTTTATCGTCTTCAAAAACTACTTCGCTTTCCTTTGAATTCAATTCATGAAAAAACAAACCATAATTTGTCCAAGAATTTGACAATTTCAACTGTAGTTTTATTACTTCTTCGATTCCTTTTGGACCATAAATGTGCAAATCTGTTGTGCGATTAAGCAACATAAACGTTGAAACCAAGCCAACCAACCCATAAAAATGATCACCATGCAAATGGGATATAAAAATATGATTGATTTTTGAAAACCGAATCTTATTTTTACGCAATTGCACTTGTGTTCCTTCTCCGCAATCAATTAGAAACAGACGATTTCTGATTTCTAAAACTTGTGAAGTTGGATTTGTAAACGTTCGTGGCGTTGCAGCGTAGCAACCAAGTATGGTTAAATTCAATTTAAATTGTATTCGTTAATTTGGTTATTTGGTTATTCTTTGAAAGTAGGATTCGATTCGATTAAACAAATAACCGATTAAACAAATACACTTTTAAAACCCCAAATCTCTTTCAATTTCTTCCATTTCAATAATATCGTGTGCTTCCAAAACTGAAGGTACTACAACCAGAGCTTTTGGTACGGCATTAAAATCGATATTTTCGGCAACGATAACAAATGATTTCTTTCCTTTTTTATGCAATTTAGACAACTCAGAAAATGCTTTTATAGAAACAATTGTAGTTGTTTTATAATGAGTTACATCCAAAATCAAATTCTGATGTTTGTAACTTTCGTGCTGAGTGGTTACTTTTTCTAAAAATGAAACACTGTCGCCCTGAGTATCTTTGATAACAGTTGTATGGCCTTTTACATCTACTTTCATGGAGTATAAATTTAAATATTATTGAATTTTTGAGGCCAATAAATAGATGACTGCCATTCGAATAGCAACTCCGTTTTCTACTTGGTTCAAAATTAATGATTGCTGAGAATCGGCTACATCCGAAGTAATTTCTACTCCGCGATTTATAGGCCCAGGATGCATGATTACAATTTCTTTATTTAGCGAATCCAGTAAGGTTTTATCAACTCCATATTGTTGTGCGTATTCTCTGGTTGAAGGAAAAAAGTTAACATCCATTCGTTCATTTTGCACCCGCAACATATTCGCTACATCGCACCATTCTAGCGCTTTACGCAAATTTGATTCAACTGTAACTCCAAGTGATTCGATGTGTCTTGGAATTAACGTTTTGGGACCGCAAACTTTCACTTCGGCACCTTGCATTTGCAAAGCATAAATATTAGAAAGTGCTACACGAGAATGCAACACATCACCAACAATTACTACTTTTTTTCCAGCCACTTCACCTAGTTTTTCTCTAATAGAATAACTGTCTAATAACGCTTGCGTTGGATGTTCGTGAGCACCATCACCAGCATTTACGATACTTGCTTTTACATTTTGTGATAAAAAATGTGCTGCTCCTGGATTTGAATGGCGCATCACCACCATATCTACTTTCATTGAAAGTATGTTGTTTACGGTATCAATTAGGGTTTCTCCTTTTTTTACAGAGGATTGAGCCGCAGAAAAACTGATTACATCGGCAGAAAGTCTTTTCTGAGCCAATTCAAAAGAAAGCTTTGTTCTCGTACTATTTTCAAAAAAAATATTTGCAATCGTAATGTCTCGTAGGGAAGGTACTTTTTTAATGGGTCTGTTGATGACTTCTTTAAAATGATCGGCAGTTTCAAAAATAAGGGCAATATCCTTTTTGTTGATATTTTTAATTCCTAATAAATGATTTACACTTAATTCGCTCATTTTTTATAGTGTTGGTTGTTTATTTATTGTTGGAATCAAATAAACGGCATCTTCGCCATCTTGTTCTTTCCAACATACTTTTACTTTTTCATTATTTATTGCATCCACTTGTCGACCTCTATAATCCGGTTGAATTGGTAAATCACGACTAAATCTTCGGTCTATTAAGGTTAGAAGCTCAATTGAAGAAGGTCTTCCAAAAGATTGAATTGCGGTTAATGCAGCACGAATGCTTCTTCCTGTATATAAAACGTCGTCAATAAAAACTATCTTTTTATCTTCAACAATAAAATTAATTTGTGTTTTATTGGCTTCCAAAACTTTGTCGTTTCTTCTAAAATCGTCTCTAAAAAACGTAATGTCAAGATAACCCAAAGCAATTTTCGGAATTTTATATTCGTTTTCTAACAAGTCTTTTAATCGTTCTGCCAAGAACGTTCCGCGGGGCTGAATTCCAATAAGAATAGTATTTGAAAAATCAAGATGTTTTTCAATCAATTGACAAGCCAAACGATGAAGAATGATATTGACTTCCTTTGAAGTAAGCAATATTTTTTGACTCATATTGAAGTGTTTTGTTTGGTTATGCAAATATATAATTTTTTTAGATATATAGAATATCGATTTAAGTGTATCTCGAGATAATTTCGGTCTAAAAGCAATAAAAACTTTATAAAACGTTAAAAACCGAGACGTTTTTACATAAAAGGTTATATTTACACACCAAATTAAGCAAGATGCATCGAATTATATATTTAAGTTCGTCTGTAAAATTTCTTACTCCTAAAGAAATAAATTTTCTTTTACTGCAATCCCGCAGAAATAATCAAGAAAACTGCATTACCGGAATATTACTTTATATAGACGGAGATTTTCTTCAAGTTCTTGAAGGACCTAAAACGGAACTTCATAAATTATTTGACACCATAAAAGCAGATCATCGGCACAAGTGCATAATCACTGTTTTTGATGGAGAAATTCAAAGTAAATACTTTCCAGAATGGATTATGGGATTTGCTGTTTCAGAATATAAAAAAATAAGAGAAATTGAAGGATTAGAATACATGAACCGAGAATCATTATCAGTAATTTCAGATAAAAATGCCTTACTATTTATTGACTCATTTATCAATTCTCATAGAGAGAAAATTATATTCGTATAACAAAAAAACTCCTAATTTCTCAGGAGTTTTTAATTGATTATTATATAATTTTAGGCTTAAGAATACATTTTCGTTCTTAGCTCTTGAACTCCTTCATTATCCAAATATTCATCAAAAGTCATGTATCGGTCAATTGCCCCTTTTGGAGTTAGTTCGATTACTCTGTTACCAACAGTTTGAGAGAATTCGTG